>DAOOQY010000215.1:0-6890 GCA_035389025.1 Verrucomicrobiota bacterium | reverse complement strand
GGGCTGCGCGACCGAACGGTGCGGCGGCGGGCGATCTGGACGGCGATGGGCGTCCGGACCTGGTCGTGCCACTTGGAGCGCATGGTGGAGTGGCGCTGCTGCGGCAGACTACCGACGGCCGTTTTCTCGAAGCCGCTGTCGGCTCGGGCCTCGAGGGGCTGACCAACGTGCTAAGCTGCGCCATCGGCGATTTCGACAATGACGACATCGCCGATCTGTGCGTCGTCAGCGCCGAGACGAATCGCCTGTTCAAAGGCAACGGGGACGGGACGTTCACCAACGTGACTTTGGGCGCCGGTTGGGAGACGCCACCCGGGCACAACCGCAGCGGGCTCTTCCTGGACGCCGATCATGACGGCGATCTCGACCTGTTCATCTGCCGCGATGGCCCCGACCAACTCTGGAACAACAACGGGGACGGCGCGTTCGTCAATGTCGCCGATCCAGCCGTTCTGGCCAAGGCCGACAGCCGATCGGTGCTTGTCCTCCCCGGGGACGTGGATCAGGACCGGGACATGGACCTGATTGTCCTGCGCGACGGGCAGTCGGCGGTCCTGTTCGTGAACGAACTGCTTGGGCATTACCGGGAGGCGGCGCATGGGCTCGATCTCCGCGCCGAGGGAGGAGGCGCGCTCCAGGACTTCAATGGGGACGGACTCCTGGATTTGGTCGTTCTCGGCGGCGAGCCGCGCTCGCTGAGCCTCGGCCTCGGTCAAGGGGGCGGCCAATTCAAGCTGGACGAGACGTTTGCGCGCAGTGCGAGGGCTCTCGAATCGTGGGGCCCGCTGCGCGGGATGCGCGTCTCTGACATCGACCTGGACGGCGATCTCGATGTGGTCTGCCTCGGCTCCGAGGCGCACCTGCTGCTCAATGACGGGAAGGGACGCGTCGTGCTGCAGCCGGAGGTTTGGAAGGCCGCGCCTGGGGCGACGCTGGCCGCAATCGAGGTTGCGGATTTGACGGGCGACCTTGTGCCGGACCTGATTGTGATGGAAGAGGGCGCCACCAACCGGCTGGCGCTGGCGGCGGGCGAACTCGTGCCGCCTTCGACGGCGCTGGCCATTCAGCCCAGCGGCATCCGCAGTCGGGACGGGCGCACGCGCAGTCCGGCCAGCGGCTATGGCGTCCGCATTACGGCGCGGGCCGGCCTGCGCGAACAGCGCCTGTGCCACACAGGCCAATCGGGCGGCGCGCACCAATCCGCGCTGCCGGCCCTGATCGGTCTGGGCGGCGCCGGCAAGGCGGACTCGATCGAGTTCCTCTGGCCGGACGGCGTGGCGCAGGCGGAGATCGGCCTGGTGGCGGGCCAGGTCCATGCGGTCTCGGAGATTCAACGCAAGATCTCGAGCTGCCCGGTGCTCTTCGCATGGAACGGGACGCGTTTCGAGTTCATCACCGATTTCGCCGGGGTGGGCGGCCTCGGGTATTTTGCCGAGCCCGGTGTCGCGGCCCCGCCGCAGGTGCTCGAGCATGTGAAGATCGAGGCCCATCAACTGCGGCCCCGCGATGGGAGCTACCTGCTGCGCGTGACCGAGCCGATGGAAGAGAGCGCGTACGTGGACCGGCTCGAACTGTTGGCGATCGACCATCCGCGGGAGCACCCCGTCTTCCCGGATGAACGGCTCGCGATTAGCGGCCCCCCGCCCACACACGAACTGCTCGTTGTCGATTCCCCGATCTTTGCCCAAACGGCGATCGAGAGGATCGCGTCCGGTGAAGGAGAACAGCGCGACTGTGCGGATCGCATTGCGCGGGTGGATCGCGTCTACGCGTTCGAGCCGGCGTTGGATCGGCGCTACATCGGGTTCTGCCGTCCGCACACGCTCGAGTTGGACTTTGCCAGCCGCCTGGCTGGCCTGGGCGAGAACGACCGAGTGTTTCTCTTCATCAACGGCTTCATCGAGTACCCGTACTCTCAAACCGTCTATGCCGCCAGCCAATCGCGTCTGGGTTGGGAGCCGATCCGGGTCGATCGCCTCGAGCCCGACGGCCAATGGCGCGCGATTGTGACCGATGGCGGCGCGCCGGGCGGCATGGGCCGCATGATCACAATCGACCTGAGCCGCCAGATCGCGCCCACAACGCGCAAGCTCCGGCTGACGACCAACCTCGAACTGTTCTACGACCAGGTGTTTGTCGCGCGTCTGGCCCGAGCCGACCTCGCCACCGTGCGCACGGCGCCGCTGCGGGACGCGAGATTGCGTCCGGCGGGTTTCGCTCGCGAATACTCGCCAGACGGTCGGTTTCCTTTGATCTTCGACTACGAGTTGTCGGACGCCACGGCGCCCTTTCACACGCTCAAGGGGGCTTACACCCGATACGGCGGCGTGACGGAGTTGCTGGTCGAATTCGACGACCGCTACGTGCTGGTCGGGCCGGGCGACGAGATCGCGCTCGAGTTCGACGCGACCCAACTGCCTCCCCTGCCCTCAGGCCACGACCGCAGCTTCATCCTCGTCTCGCACGCCTACTGCAAAGACATGGATTTGTACACTCTGACGCCCCAGACTCTCGAACCGCTCCCGTTCCGCGCCATGAGCCGATATCCGTATCCGTCCACCGAACAGTACCCCACGGGCGCGATGCATCAGGCCTTTCTAAAGACCTATAACACGCGCCTGATCGAGTAGAGAAAGCCGGACGGCAAAGAGTCGAGTGCGCACGGGAACCGTGAACCGGTCTGCAGCCGTCCCACATCGCGGTGTAAGTCGGCGCTTATTCCCGTCTTTGCAGAGCGAGATGGCGCGGACTGATCCGGCGTCAAGGCCCTGCACGCAAAGCGAGAACTGCCGGCGCGTCTCAGCTCTTGAGGACGCTCTTGAGCATCCAGACCGTCTTCTGATGGAGCGTGATGCGCTCGATCATCAGGTCCTGGCTCTCGGCATCGCCCGCCTCGCCCGCCAGGTCGCGCGCCTGGGCGGCGTCGGCAAGAAGCTTGTCGTTCGCTTCGATCAGCGCCCGGACATAGGCCTCGGCGCCCAGAGGCGACACAAACTCCTTCATCTGGGCCTTCTCGGCGAACTTGCCCAAACCGCCGATGGCATAGGCGCCCACGGCCCGAACGCGCTCGGCGATTTCATCAATCGCCGTAAACAACTCCTCGTATTGGGTCTGGAATGCGGTGTGCAGGCCGAAGAAATTGGGGCCCTCGACATTCCAATGGGCCAGATGGGTCAGAGCCATCAGGGCGTAGGAATCGGCCAGCACCTGATTGAGGCTGTTGGCCAGGCGCGCGTTGTTCGGAGCGGTTGCGTTTTTACGATTCTTCATAAGCATGTTCAATTAAACTGACCCAATGTGTATCCCAAACCGCACCTGTCGTCAATTTTCCGCCCCCGGCTTGCCTGCCCCCGCCCCGATCAAGGCGTAGCGGGCGCACAGACTCCGCCCCCACCCCATCAGCAGCCAGGCCGAGAACAGAATCAGAAGACCGTTCTCGGTCAGCTTGCGGCAAATATAGACCTCGCCCGCGCCGCAGCCGCAGTCGAACTTGACCTCGCAGAAGGGGATGCCGAGATCGGCCTGGAGAGCCAATGCCCGTTGGAAGACAACCCAGGTGAACGGCACGAGCATGGCCAAGAGCATCAGGGCCGACCCGCGAACGGCCACGCCGGCCAACAGAAGGACGCCGCAAAACACCTCGAACCACGGCAACGCGGCCGCGATCCCGTTGAGCAGAAGCGGGTGCTGCGTCAGATCGTATTCGCGCACCAGCTTGAGAAAATCGACCGGATCGAGGGCCTTGCTCAGTCCCATCTGGAGAAACAACCCACCCAGCAGCCACCGCGCCAGCACGGCGGCGATGTCCCATCCCTTGTGTCTTCCGGTCAGTGGCTCGGCGCTCATGGCTCCGCGCTCCCAATGGTCCCGCTGTTCCGTTCTCCGACTTCGACCGGCAGGCCATGCGCGGCCCACTCGCTCATGCCCCCGACATAGATGAAGAAACGCTCCTTCGGTATCCCAACCCCGATCAGAGCGAGCGCGGCGAATTCGCTGTCCTCGCAATCGCCCCCCGTGCAGTACACCACGATCTGCTCCGCCAACTGACAGACGTGCAGGACGGTCGCAAGCTGCTTCTCGGGACGATAATGATCGAACTCATAGGCCCCCGGCACATGCCCCTCGCGGTATTGGGCCTCGTCCCGGGCATCGATGAACACAACCAGTTCGCTCTGGTAACGCGGATCGCGGAACAGGGCCGCCGCCTGGTCAATGTCCGCCCGCCGCAGACTCTCCGCATCGAAGGACCCCGCCTCCGGCTGCGGCGGCGCGGCGCCAACCGCGTTGGTGCCGGCAGGGCCGAGTTCGGCGGGCAATGCCGCGGGCACCGGACCCGCCATTTGGACGGCCGTGGGGAAGTAATTGCGCGTCAGCGCCAAGCCTCGAGGAGACACTGCGTTGGCGGCGAACGCGATTGCCGCGCCCACCGTCGCCACAAGAACGCCCTCCCGCAGGACGTCTCCAAGCCGCAGTCTGCGCACGCGCGCCGCCAGTCGAGGAGAATCAGCTTTCAAGGAGGTCCGGATCGTTCGGGGCCGGAGCGCACACACACGCCGCATGCCGGCAGGGCGCGACCAGCCCAACTCGGGCCCGATGTTCGAGTGTGCCAGGACAGACCATCGTCTCGATCACCGCGTCCCGGCCGCGGCGGGCGTTGCGGGCCGAGCGGTCGGGCTGGGCGCCGCGACTGGGACCGGACGCACCATTTGCCGGACCGGCACTGTGATCCGTTGAAAGTCGGGGTGACTCGACTTCACGGTCAACTCGACCTTCTGGTTCTCCTCGATCTTGAACCCGGACGGGAAACTCGCCGTGACTGTGAAGTAGCGTCCGGGTTGGATTTCCTTGATCTTCACATCCACGCCCTTGACGTTCACCGACGGGTCGCTGAGCACCAGGGCATTGGTGCCGTTGTTTCGGATCGAGACGCTGACGGGCATCGTGCCCGACAAAGGCGCCCAGGGCAGGTTGATCAGAGCCGGCAGCACCATCACCGCCTGCTGCACGTTGGCCCAGACACGCACCTCGATGGCCGGGTGATTGGTCGAGGAGGTCTGCAGCGTGATCGTGCCCCCGGTGTTTCCTGGCGTGAGCGGCGGCACGGTCCTCACGATCAGGTCATACTCCCGTCCGGCCTGGACGGTCTTCAACTCGGCAGCCAACGAGGAATTGCTGCTGACCGGCTCGGACAGGGTCAACGTCTCCCCCGTGTTGTTGACGATGCGCACGTTCGTCGATTTCGAGGGCGCGTCCGCGGTGGTGTTCAGGACAGCGAATTGGGGTCTGATTTCAAACGGTTTCCAAACGGTGGCCTTGATCTGGAGCACCACCGTCGGCTGCGTCGGATCGTTGCACGCGACGCTGACGGTCTTGACAACCGGCCCCTCGAACGTGCTGGTGTTGAACTGAATCGCTATGCTCCCGGTCTCGCCCGGCTTCACCTGCCGGGTCCACCCGCCCATCGTCGTACACCCGCACGAAGCCCGCACATCCGTGACATCCAACACCTGGTTGCCGGCGTTCGAGAACACATAGGTGTGCTTCACCACCTCGCCGTTCCTCACCCTGCCGAAGTCGTGGACAGGCTCGTCCACCTTCAGACGCGGACCGTCCCCACGGACCGGTTGCCCGCCGGAAGACTGCGTCGCCGCAACTGGAGTTTGCGGAGCTGTTCCCACGGAAACCGGCGCGTGGACGCGCGGAGGGGGGAATGGAGGCCCGGGCGGACTTTGGCGTTGCTCCTGCGCGTGGCAAACAGACCCTGCCAAGAGCAGGATGGCACCCAGTCCGAACGCTTGCGCCTGCACACGCCTGGCCGGGACACGGACGTCTGTCCGTTGTGACGCAGAGGACTCGATGGTGCTGTTTTCAGGGACTCGATCCACGAGACGCAATTCGATGTGATTTCTAGTCATGTGCCTGTGTCAGCCGGGGCTCCGCACGCATATCCGCGCGCCCCAATCGACACTCCCACGAGCATGGCGGCGAACGACTTCTTCGTCAAGCGAGCCAATTCTCTTCGAATGCGCGCCTTCCCCGCAACGCGAAGCGCCTGTCTGGCGGCCAGCAGAGGCTGGCACCAGACAGGCGCTCGAAACGCTTGCGCGGGATCGAACCTCGCCACGCGCGCGACGGCGATGCTCGACTCAGGCCGCCCGGCCCAGAATCGCGTCCAGATCGTCCTGCGCCCTCGCGGCAATCGGCTTCAGGTTGAACTTGTCCACCAGGACCTGCAGGACAGCGGGCGTGATGAACGCCGGCAGCGAAGGCCCGATGCGGATATTGCGAATCCCGAGGTAGAGCAGAGTCAGGAGGATCGCGACGGCCTTTTGCTCGAACCACGAGAGGATGAGCGAGAGGGGGAGTTCGTTGACGCCGCAGCCGAACGCCTTCGACAAGGCCACGGCAATCTGGATGGCCGAGTAAGCGTCGTTGCACTGACCGGCATCGAGCAGCCGCGGAATGCCTCCAATCGTGCCAAAATCGAGCTTATTGAATCGGAACTTGCCGCACGCGAGGGTCAGGATGACCGTGTCCTTGGGCGCCAGTTCGGCAAAATCCGTGTAGTAATTGCGACCTGTCTTCGCGCCGTCGCAGCCGCCCACCAGGAAGAAGTGGCGGATGGCGCCGGACTTGACTGCCGCAACCACCTGGTCCGCGACTCCCAGCACGGCGTTGTGGCCGAAGCCGACCAGGATGGTCTTGTCGGGGCCGTCCTGGGCGAATCCAGGGGCTGCCAGGGCGGCGTCGATCACGGGAGTGAAGTCGCCGTTGAGGACGTGCCGGACGCCCGGCCAACCGACGTTCCCGGTGCTGAAGATGCGGCCTTTGTAGCTTTCCTGCGGCTCGATGATGCAATTGGTCGTCATGAGGATCGCGCCGGGGAACTG
>DAOOQY010000214.1:0-6895 GCA_035389025.1 Verrucomicrobiota bacterium | reverse complement strand
GGATGAGGCGGTCATCACCCAGGAGGAAGGCGCTGCCCTCGCCGGCGCGGCGGTGGCCACGGAAACCAAGACACCTCTGGTCAACGCCGACCAGCTTCGCCTGCTCATCGAATCCGCCCGCATCCGCCTCGCCTACGCCCACGATCGCCAATTCGCCGTCAGCCTGTCTGGCATCCGCACCCTCCCGCATCAGATCGAAGCGGTCTATGTGAAGATGCTGCCGCAGCCCCGGCTCCGCTTCCTGCTCGCGGACGATCCCGGTGCCGGCAAGACCATCATGGCGGGCCTTCTCGTCAAGGAACTCAAGCTCCGGGAGGCCATCGAGCGCGTCCTCATCCTCTGCCCGTCCCCCCTGACCATCCAGTGGCAGGACGAAATGCTTCGCTGGTTTGGCGAGCCGTTCGACATCATTTTTTCGGCAGTTGACCAGCAGCAGCTCACCAACCCCTGGCAGCGGTCCAGCCAGGTCATCGCCTCCATTGACTACGCCAAGCAGGACGATGTCCGTGAGCGCGTCTGGCAACAGCGGTGGGATCTGATCATCATTGACGAGGCCCACAAGTGCAGCGCCTACACCAAGAAATCCTCCACGCGCGGCGATGAGGCCGAGAAGACCAAGCGCTACCAACTGGCCGAGCACCTGACGGCACAGCCGGCTGGGCACGTTCTGATGCTCACCGCCACGCCCCACCATGGCGACGACGACCGGTTCGCTCATTTCATCCGGTTGCTCGACCCGGACCTTTTCGCCGAGCCGCATCGCAACGCGGGCAAAGCCGGGGAGCTCCGCCGCGACATCCTCAGCCTCGGCCCCGATTGCCCCTGGGCACTGCGCCGGCTCAAGGAAGACTTGAAGGATTTGAAGGGCAATCGCCTCTTTCCCGACCGCCACGCCCATACCATCACGTTCAAACTCAGTCGGGAAGAATACGACCTTTACAAGGCCGTCACTGCCTACATCAACGAGTTTCTGCCCCAGGCCAGTGGTCGCAGGAAGGCCAGCGTTGCCCTCGCCCGCACCGTGCTTCAACGCCGGCTTGCCAGTTCCACCATGGCCATTTTCGAGTCCATCCGCCGCCGCCTCGAAAGGCAGCAGGCCCTGCTTGAGGAACTGGAGAACCTGTCCCCGCCCCAGCGCGCCCGCCGCCTCGCCCAATTGCAGGGGCGCATCAGCGACGCCGAGCAGGACGAGGACGACCTTGATGAGGCAGAGCGCGATCTCCTCGCCGATGGGTTCACCGATGCCATCGAACTCGACCAGCTCCGCGCCGAAATCGCCGCGTTGCAGGAATTGCTCGCCCGTGCCCGCCGTGTCCGCGACCAGGGCGCCGACTCCAAACTGACCGCGCTGCATGAGTGTCTCAAGCGGGCCGAGTTCCACGAACTCACCGATGGCCGCGGCAAGCTGCTCGTCTTCACCGAGCACCGCGACACTCTGAACCACCTGCGCCACCACCTGGAGAAGTGGGGCTACACCACCACCCAGATTCACGGCGGCATGAATCCCCACGAGCGCAAACGCGCCCAGGAGGAGTTCCGCACGAGCAAGCAGATTTGCGTCGCCACCGAGGCCGCTGGCGAGGGCATCAATCTTCAGTTCTGCCGGTTGATGCTCAACTACGACCTGCCGTGGAATCCCACGCGCCTGGAGCAGCGCCTTGGCCGCATCCACCGCATCGGTCAGGAGCGCGACTGTCACGCCTTCAATTTCGTCGCCGCCCAGTCCGAGGAAGGCCAGGACATCGTCGAAGGCCGCATCCTGACCCGGCTTCTGGAAAAACTCGACCAGATGCGCGCCGTGCTCGCCGACCGCGTCTTCGACGTCATCGGTGAGGTCCTCTCCCTGAACGACGTGAACCTGCCCGATATTCTGCGCGAAGCCGCCCATGACCCGCGCCGCTTGCAGGAATACCTCGACCGCATCGAAAAGGTGGACCCGCAGTTGTTGCTCCAATACGAGACCGCCACCGGCATTGCCCTCGCCCGTGCCAACGTGGATTTCTCCGGGTTCCAGCGCGCCAACCTCGAAGCCGACGAGCGCCGGCTCATGCCGCGTTACGTCGAAGATCAGTTCGTCAAGTCGTGCGCCGAAATCGGTCTGAAGGTCGAACCTCGCGCCGACGGTCTCTGGCGCATTGAACACGTCCTGGCCGATCTGCGGTCCGACCGGCTCGCATCCGTCCGCCAACTGGGCAAACCGGAGCCGTCCTATCGCAAGCTCACCTTCCACAAGGACCGCCTCGACGACGACCAGCATCTGGATGCCGTCCTCTTTGGTCCCGGCCATCCCCTCTACGCCGCTGTGGATGAGCGCCTGAATGAGAAGCTCGCCTCACTCACCGGCGGCATGGCCCTGTACATGGACGCCGTCGCCGAGAAGCCTTACCGCCTCCATTTCTTTGAAATCACCGTCCGGGGCCAGGATACCAAAGGCGAACCGCAGACCCTCTTCGCCGAGTTGGTCGCCGTCCGCCAGAACCTCATGGAACCGGACGTTGAACTTCACGACGCCCCTTTAGCCTTCAGCCTTCAGCCTTCAGCCTTTTCGGTGGTCCCCGCCGATTGCCTGCTCGACTTGCCCGCCTTCCCGGACCCGCCGGAGGCCGTGGGGCGTATTGAGTCCGCCCCCGCCGCCGATTTCCTGAAAAGCACCTACCAAAGCGAGCGTCGCCAGGCGTGTCAGGACGAGCGCCGGCAGTTCGTTCAGGTCTGTCGCGAATACCTCCAGAGGTCTTTTGCCGCCCGTATCCGCGCCGCCCAGGACCGCGTCATGGCCTTGCGCGCCCGTGAAAAGGGAGATTCCTCCGTCGCCATCGCCCGCCAACGCGCCGAAAATGACCTGGCCGACCTGCAACGCACCCAGAAGGAGCGCATGGCCGGCCTGGACCGTCTTTCCATCGCCCGGCACGGCCCCGTCCGCCATGTCGCCACCGCGCTGGTGGTCCCGGCCACCGATTTGGCTACCCTCGCCCATCGGATGGGAGAGGGGTTGGGGGTGAGGGCTGCCATCGCAGACTGGCTCGACGACCTCGACCCCGAAATCACCCGCCAGAGCGAAATCGCCGCGGAGAACATCGTCGTCGCCTACGAGAACGCGCGCGGCTGGGAAACCGAGCGCGTCGGCCATCTCAAAATTGGCTTTGACGTGCGCAGCCTTGGGCCAGCGGACCCACAGACCGGCTACCGCGACCCCGTCACCAGCATTCGCCGCATCGAATCGAAGGGCCGCAAGCGCGGCCAGAAGATCCGCCTCACCACCAACGAATGGTACAAGGCCGTGCAGCTTGGCGACTCCTACTGGCTCTACGTGGTTTGGGATCCTCTGGGGAAGCCCAGCCCCGAACCGCTCCGTATCCAGAACCCGGCCAAGCACCTCGACCACGCCAAGAAGGAGGTCGTGGCCGCCCGCTTTTTTGACATTCCCGCCGCCGCCGTCGAAGAGGCCGCCGGCAAACAGAAAGGACTGAATCTGTGAACGGCATATGAGCGCTGCTACCGTGCTAACAGAACCGATGCGCGATGCCATCTCGCGCTCCGGCTACCTGATGGAACAGCGCTTGGTGCCGCTCGTTGAAAGCTTCGGATTCAAGGCCACGCCAAACGAGAGATTTCGCGACTACGAGACCGGCCAACTTCGCGAGTTGGACATTGGCGCAATTGGGGGCATCCGCATCAGCAACCGCAGATACGATTTCGTTTTGCCCGTGCTCCTTGTCGCTTGCAAGAACCTCAGTTGCCCGCTCGTGTTTTTCACGCAGAAAGAGATTCGGATGGACTTCTTCCTCGGTCCCGTTCAGGTGTCTGGCTTGCCCATGCAGATCATACGACCGCGCAAACCCAAACAGGCACTGCCCTACTTTTTGAACCTCGAGAAGTTTCACCACTACTATCGCACTGGCCGTCTTGCCAGCCAGTTCTGCGCGGTCTACGAATCGAAAAAGCACGATCAGAAAAAGGGCCAGCTCCCAACCTTTGAAGCCGGCCACACTATCGCCGGGCGGATCGAACTCTTTCAGGATTTCGACGCACTGGCAAAGGCTGTGGTCGCATACCGGCGAGATCACGGTCAATCATTCCACCTGGATAAGAATGGCGAGGACCTGAACCTCCAGTTTTACTATCCAATCTTCGTGACCTCCGGTCCGCTTGTGGAGTGCTTCATTGGTCGCCGAAGACCAGAATACCGCCGCGTCCACCGGATCGGCTTTCTGCTCCGAACGCGCGTCGGGCAGGAGCACCGCGACTTCCGGATTGACGTGGTGGACGAGACTGGGTTGCAGCGTCTTCTCGGCACCATAAACGAGGAGACCACCAAAATCGCCGACCGGATTCGTCGCCAACGTCGAATCATCAATCACAGCCTGGCTTGGACGACACGAAAACTCGCGCGACGAAAGCCTGACTTCCAGCGGGCCTACGTCTCCGGCGAGGCTGAGCTAAGTTAAACCCTTAAAATGCAAGCCAACGACAAACGCCTAATCGAAGACTACCTAGCTGACTTGCTCACCACGGTCTTGCGCGGCTTGCCTGCCGGGGCCTCGCCGATTCTTGAGGTGGGAGACGCGGAGAAGTTCAAGAGCCGCTCCATGACGGACGCACGGCAAACCGGCGCCCGCGTGACCGAACAACTCTTGGATGGACAGCAGCGCTTGACGGCCCTCTGGCGCAGCCCGCACGACCAATACCCCGATCGGAGCCCCGTGTCGAAACGCCCGTAAAGTGCCGCCTCCCGCAGTTGCCTGACACCGGGCGCGCCGGACACGTAACCTTCCCGATAGATCGGCTCTTTGCCCGGTCGCGGCACGAGTTGCCAGAACTTGTCGCCGGACAGGTGGAAGAACGGGTTCTGGACCGTGGGCTGGTCGTTGTGTTTGCGGACGACCTCGAAGTAGCGCTTGAATGTGGCGACCAGTTCGTCCGACAGCGGCACGGCGTTGTCGGTCAGCAGTCCGCGGTCGAGGAGGTCGATGACGCTGAGGAGCAGGACGGGCTTGTGCGGCCGCTCGTGCTGGCCGCTCTTGTCGCGCCGGAGATTGCAGAGGCGCTCAAGCCAGTTGTCCCATCCAGGGCCGCGCATGTGTCCGTACCGCTGTGGTTCGCATGCCGTGGATCAGCCGTCAAGCCGTTCCTCGGTCGACGTGCACGGACTACCACGACATTCCGCGACACTTGCCGCTCACGGCAAAAGACCTGCGACGGTTCCTCCCCAGGTGGGCAGATCGATTCGCGCGGGAGGGGGTGCGCTTGGATGTCCGAGTCGAGCCTGCCCTGCCCGGCTTACAGGTGCGTCCTGGCCGGCGGCTCAAGCCGCCGCGTGGGGAAGCTGGACCTCCTTCAGAGTCTTCATCACGAACGCGCCTACGCCCGGCTCGTGAGATGCGCGTGGCCCGGCTACGTTCAAGACCTCGATGCCGTGTTCACGAATGAACCGTGCGACCAGACTAGGCGCGGTGTCGGCGTCAGCCTCGGCGCACACGTGGAGGCATGGCCGCCCGTGCTTTCGCGCCAGCTCGACCGTTTCCCGCGAGCCTCCCGTGATCACAACGCCCAGGGAGAAGACCACCGTGCCGTCCGAATCGCGCACGTTCCATTCCGTCCGCTGCGTGTAATCCTCGCTGGGAGTCTCGGTGAGCCGGTAACGCAGGTCAATGGGACCATCTTCCGCCGCCCGCCTCGCGGGGCACCAGCCGCCATGCGGGATGCCGTGGTCGATGGCGAAATCCAGCGCGGCACGATCGGCACCGGTCTGGCCGCCGGAGATGATCTTGCGAAGCATCTCGGTGGTCTACCTCGCACGCTGGCAGCCGTCCAAACCGAAACGCGCAAGCTCAGACCGTGGGAATGCGGAAGGAAGGAGAGATGATGGCATCTCCACAGCCACTTCGTGGCGAGTGGGCGCTTGCCTGGGATCATGCAATGCCCGAGGGCGCCATCGGTCAGGCTCTCCCGCTGCACCGCTGATTCCAGATCACCGCCTGCCCTACAGCAAGGTCAACTGCTGTGCCGTCGGCTCGCGCAGGTTGCTCACCCCTAAGCCGAGCAGTCGCAGGGGGCGTGACACCAGCTTCTTCCGCCCCAGCAGGTGACACGCAAGCCGATACATGTCCTTGGCTTCCGTGATCGGTTCCTCGACCGTGAGTTGGCGCGTCAGGGTCGTGAAATCGCCGTACCGCACCTTGACCTGGATCGTATGCGCCGCCAGGTGTTGCCGCTTGAGCTTGGCCGCGATCTCCGCCGCTTGCCCTCGCAGACACGCCCGGAGCACTGGCCGGTCGTCGGTGTCGTGCAAGAACGTCTCCTCCCCACTGATGCTCTTGAGAGTAACGATGGACATCGGTTCGATCACCGCGCCCGTATCGGCCATGATCTTGAGAATGAAGCCGGACTCCTCCTCGTACCGGTCCATTCTGGGGCGGACGAAGACGCCCTTGGGGCAGAGACGACCGGCCGTGGCGCTGGGCATGGCGGAGCGGACCCCGAACTTGCGCGCCTCGTAGCTGGCGGCGCAGACGACACCTCGCCGCGTGGGCGGGGCACCGACGATGACCGGCTTACCGCGCAACGCCGGATCATCGCGCTGCTCGACCGAGGCGAAGAACGCGTCCATATCAAGATGGGCGATCACGCGGTACATCGACAGGCAGCATGCCATTTCCGGGACGATGAACCAAGGCTTGGACTTTCGCCGATAGCGAGTCCGGGCGATGATTGACGCCGAACGGATGAAGCGCCGAACCTTCAAAGCGCTCCGGTCTGATCGGGCGGAGCATCACCACAACGTCTATGTGGTCCTGCTGGCGCCGGCGGCGGGTCGCTTGGCGGTCGTTCGCGCCGCCAACCCGGACCGGCGTCGCGGCAAGCCGTGTGTGTATGTGGGGATGAGCGGGCTGACGCC
>DAOOQY010000213.1:0-6940 GCA_035389025.1 Verrucomicrobiota bacterium | reverse complement strand
CGAAGGAACCGCCGGACCGATCCCGGGCGACGTCGAGGAGGGTGATTCTGGCGGTCTTGCGCTGGTGGTTCAGGGCGAGGTTATGGGTGGTCTGGTAGAGCCAGCCCCGGGGTTCGCGCACTTCCGCAAAATGGGTGTGCAAGCGCATAAAGGATTCCTGAACAACATCTTCCGCCGTATCGGCATCAGGCACCAGCCGGAGCGCGTACCTGAGAAGCGGCGATTCGAGCGCTTCGAAAAGGTCTTCGACGGACTCGGGTCTCGGGGACGCGTCCCTGGGTTGGTCTGGTCGCACGGTCGCCATTCAACTCTTTAGATAACCGCGTCGCCGTTTTCGTTTCACCAGATCGGCTCCTGCCGGGCCTCACACCTCATGACACACGACGACGCTCTTTCTTAGACGGATTCGACCGGTTGTTGCCCCGCTCCTGCGCGCACCGTCGCGTTCCGGGAACCTCCATCCCTGTTGGAGGGCCGAGTTTCACGAGGCCCTGATCGGTGACGGTCATTCTCCCGAGGAAGGGCACCGACCTAACCTGGTCCACCACTCCGACTCTCGGGTTGGGACCAGATGTCCGCTACGGAACACTGATGCACTCGTCGGTGCCATCGTTTCCTCTGCGCCGCTGCAAATCCATCTTGCCAAGGCGTGGATGCGGCCAGCAGGATAACCGTCTCGGTGCCCATCTGTGTTCCGCCCTGAATCTGTGTGGAGACCCTCACCGATTGAGTGCTCAGACAGTCCCCACACCGATTCAGGGCGGAACACAGATGGAGAGGGAGAGAGGCGGTGTGTCGCCCCCCGGGCGGGTGGTGTGTCCTGGCGATTGAGTCCTTTGCGTTCTTTATGGTTGGTTCCGCCTCGGTCAAGGGCGAACAAGCCCGCTGCATCTGAACGCCGGGATCGCGTCCCGGTTGGCAATCGGAGATCATTGGCCCGGCGTCGGTGAGCCGGGGCGTTCGACGGCTCGTGAACACCAAACATTTATGTCCTTCATAGCCTTGGCCGCGTGGATCGGAGGTGTGGGTGTGTCGTTCTACAACGGAAACCGGAAGTTGCCGGCTGCCGTACTTCTGATTGGTCTGGCACTGTTGTTCGCGCCGATCGGTTTTTGGAGCACTGTTGGGATAGCCTTACTGGCTGCCATCATCTGGATAGCAAACAAGGCAGATATGATCTGACAGAAACAATGGAGGCGTTTAACCATCGGGTGGACCCAACCGCCTCCCCGCGTTTCTTTGACACGGTGCGGGTGACCGGCTTTGGGGCAGCGGTCGCTCACCCTTGTCGTTCGGCGGCACAAGCGTATGGTGAAAATGACTCCATCAACCCTTTTACGTGTGCTGGCCGCCGTCGCCGCTATGGCAATTGGCGCCATAGTTCTGATTCGTGCCACCGTGAGGATTCCCGTACAGTTGCGATTGGCTGATCTTACCAACGCAAGCCAGACCGTCTCCATGACCTGTCGGCATCTGCCGGGTTATCAGCTTGTGCTGGGAGTTCCGGCGACACAGACCGGACAGTTGAGATTTCGGGGAGAGGTTGTGTTCGTTCAGCGCACCAAAGAGATCCTCCGCCTCTCCGTAGGCAGTCACGACATTACGCCCTGCAACTGGTTGCCGACGAATTCCGGATTGCAGGGTTACGTCCTGACATGGGCAAGCACTAATCGTGACATTCTGGAGCATTCGCTTCGGCGTGATGAGTCCTACGACATGAAGATGACGTTTTCGGAGATGCCTCCTGCTGGGAGCTCCTTGTGGCTATCAGCGTTTGCCCGTCCTCGGTTGTGGTGATGTCGCTGAACACTGCACCGAACGCGGGCGGCCGCGTCAGTTTCCAATTCGGACGTCACTGACCGCCCGCGTCGGCCAGTTCATCGTTCGTGTCATTCGTGGTCCAGTTCCTGGGGGGAGAGGAGAACCACGAGTCGCTTGGCGATTCCGTTGCGCGCGGGCCGCGTCAGACAGTATGGTGCGCCCCGTGAGCGGTGGACGGGACCATATCCGCGCGAAGCTGGGCACAGTGCCGCACAAGCCGGGCGTGTACCTGATGAAGGACCGGTTCGGCACGGTGATCTACGTCGGCAAGGCGCGGGATTTGCGGCGTCGGGTGAGCCAGTACTTTCAGCCCTCGCGCCGCATGGCCTGGGATTTGAAGTTCAACGCCCTGGTCGCGGCCATTCACGACTTCGACACGCATGTGGTCAAGAGCGAGCCGGAGGCGCTGCTGCTCGAAGGCAAGCTCATCAAGGAGTTCCGTCCCCGCTACAACATCAGCTTCCGCGACGACAAACGCTTCCTGCTTGTCAAAGTCAACCTCGCCGATCCGATCCCGCGCTTCACGCCGACGCGAATCCAGCACGACGACGGAGCGCGCTACTACGGCCCGTTCAGCAGCTCCGGTCCGGTCCGGCGCACGCTGGCGCTGGTGCGGCACAGGTTCAACCTGCGCGGGTGCCGGCCTCTGACCCCCAACGAGACCGACTACAAGCATTGTCTCTACGCCCACCTCAAGGTCTGCACCGCGCCGTGCATCGGCAACGTCACGCGCGAACAGTACCGGCTCCAGGTCCAGGCCGCCTGCGATTTCCTCGATGGCCATTGCGCGGAGATGGCATCCGAGATCGAGGCTGAGATGAAGCAAGCCGCCGCCGCGCTCGAATTCGAGAAGGCGGCCCAGTTGCGCGATCTGCTGACCGACTTGCGTCGGACCACGGAGCGGACCCGCAGGTTCGTGCGCATTCCCTACTCGCTGCCGGTCGCCATCGATCCCGCCAAAGACCTCGAAGAACTCGCGAGCCTGCTCGGACTCCCCGCCCCGCCCGAGCGGATCGAGGGATTCGACATCTCGAACATCAGCGGCACGTTCGCCGTCGCGTCCATGGTCAGCTTCCGCCACGGGCGGCCCGATCGCGCCCAATACCGGCGCTTTCGCATGAGAACGGTGACCGGCCAGGACGACTTCGCCTGCATGGCCGAGACGATCCGGCGCCGCTACTCGAGATTGCTCCGTGAGAGTGCCGGATCGGCTGAGCAGACCAGACCCCGGTTGCCGGATCTCATTCTGATCGACGGCGGCAAGGGGCAGCTCAATGCGGCGTGCGCCGAGCTGGCAAGACTGGGCCTGGACGCCCTGCCCGTGATCGGACTGGCGAAGGAGTTCGAGGAAATCTACCGGCCCGGCGCGCGCGAGCCGTTGCGCTGGAGCCCGGAGTGCGGCGCACTCAAGCTGCTGCAGCGAGTGCGCGACGAGTCCCATCGCTTCGCCAACACCTACAACGCCCAACTCCGCCTCAAGAAGATTTCCGAGAGCCTGCTCGACGAGTTCCCCGGCATCGGCGAACAGCGCAAGGCGGCCTTGCTCAAACGGTTCGGATCGGTCCAGCGCCTGCGGCGGGCCACGGTCGAGGCGCTGGCCAGCGTGCCCGGTTTCGGCGGCAAGGCGGCCGCCGAGTTGAAGGCCTTCCTCGAGGCCCGGTCCGCGCCGCCGTCATCGCCGGCCCCCTCGCCGCCCGACGCGGCCTCGACACAGTGACAGAAGGGGTCAAGGATTCCACTGAGCGAGGCGCGGGAGAGAAGGGCGGGGAGACACGGGGACTCCTCATGGGCAGGGCGAATTCTGTGCCGCCGCATTTATTGCAGCAGCGCCCTCCTCAGAAGTGCCTGGTTACGATCGCGCGCGCCGCGTCGAGTGTGAGGTGAGGGGGCAGGCTCAGGTAAACGGACACGTAGATGCGTCCCCGCACCGTGTGGGCCGCGAGGCCGAAGATGTTCCCCTCGAGATACCGGAAGACCTTGTAGGTCAACATATACACGGCGCCGTCGGCATCCGCACCTGTCTCGAAGCGAAGTCCGTATTGGCCCGGGCGCCATTCCTGGAGGGTTGTCGCGCCGTGAACACACGGGATTCCGGCCTCGTCGCGCTCGCCGATGAAGAGCCGCTGCCGGATGGCATGCTCGATGGCGGTCGCCACGTGCGGCCCGACTGCGTTCTCGCCCGGTTCGACATGGAAGAAGTCGAGCGCCAGGCCGTGGTTGGCGGCGGAGAAGAGGTGGGCCTGGCGCAGAGCAACCTTCTGGCGCCAAAGGGCGCCCGTGATGCAGGCGGCCAGGCCGCGCACGTCGCGCGCCGCCACGCCGAGGATGATTGAAAGACCGTCCCTGAGGATGCTCACCTTGGCGTCCTGGGTGGATGGGTATTCGGCCAGGTGGAGCAGATGTGTGGCGAAGCGGTTGGCGTGGCGCCTGTAGACGCCCGCGTAGAAGTCGGGTCCGAAGTCCTTCAAGACCTTCGCCTGGTCGGGCGTGAACCCGGCCGTCTCGATCGAGCGCCTGGCGTCGAGGCCGGGGCGATAGTGCGCCATGCACTTCGCGTAGAGTTCGCGCATGTTGAACCAGGGGGTCGGATCGTCCTGTTCGGACTGCCACTCGGCGCGGTCGGCGCAGGTGAAGACGAAGAGGGACCGGAGGAGGTCTTCGTTCTCACACAGCGCGGCGAACTCGGCCACCTGCCGCTCGTCATTGATGTCGGCGTCGGCCCGTTCTCTGAGGGCGCGCCAATGCCGGATCAGAAACTCGGTTGTGCGCACCGTCTCGGCGGTGAAATCGCAATCGGTGCGGTAGACGCGGTAATAGTCATCCAGAGGAATGCCCGACATGCCGGAGGAGAGACGCTCGTGCAGGGGCCGCGTGGTGTCGGCCCGCGCTTCGAGGTCGGCGTCGGTCAACGGAAGCCGCTTGGTCTTCAGCGCCAGTTTGACCGCGGCGAGGCGATCCGGATCGAGGAGCGCGGCCTCGACATCGATCGAGACGCCATCGAGCGCGCCGGCGCCGCGTTCGGTCGAGATCGCGCGCGCCAGCAGATCGCGTCCGCGCTGCGCGCACTCTTCGAGGATTTGGATTTTCCGCCGCTCGATCGCCCCGCGCAGCAGCTTGCCCTCGGCCATCACCCGGGCGTCCAGCGAGGCCTCGAACTTGGCGTAGCCGGGGAACAGCCGGTCTTCGGCGCCGTCGAACTGCGAGAGGAACGCAAACGACTCGGCAAGACTCCCGCGCGGCTCGTAGAAGAGGGCCGACACCTCCGGCACCGGCACGAGCCAGTCCCCGATGTCACGGAACGTCGTTCCGAGCTCGGACGGATCGATCGGCACGCCGTAACGCTGCGAGGCAAGCAGCAGCGAGAGGGCGGCCCGGCTCTTGTCCCGCGATGTGCGGCACGCCGAAGAGCCCTGATGGGACAGACCGCCGACGCCATACACGATCGGGCTGCCCCGCCCGGCGGGCCGCCCTTGCCGGAGTTCGCGCTCGATGACGCCTCTGGTGAACCGCGCCACGCGGCGCCGGGCGGAGATGAGCCGGGCCCGGACCTCGTCGGCGAACGCGATGCGGGCGTGTTCGTCGGCCGCGGGTCCGAGCAATTCCCCGAACGCATTGAAATCGTCGAATCGGAGCACATCCTCCGGATGATCGCCGCCGGGCGCGCGCCGCCTGGGGGCCAGCCTTCGGGAATGGACGAAGCAGCGCACCCGCAAGAGGAAATCATAAGCGGCGAGATCGCGGGGGTCTTCGAGGGCGCGATAGACGTCGTGGCTGTGGAGAAAGCCGCGCCCGGCCAGGGTCCAAATGCCGGCGAGGAACACCCGCAGCGCGTCGTTCTTGATGTCGAAGCGATCCACGCGGTCCCAGGCCAGCGCCGCCGTCTCGAGCCGTTCCTTCCAGATGCCGCGCACGTGCAGGAAGTGCTCGAACGGGTCGAATGTGGCGCGGATGCGCTCGCGGAACGTGGCCGCCAGGCCGTCGGGATCGTACACGGGCCGGAGATCGAGGAAGGCGTTGAGCTGTTTGCCCGAAAGGCGCAGCGCGTCGTCGGGATTGAACGGCAACACTTCACACGCGAATCCGCACCGGTCCCGAAAACTCCGGGTGTGAAGCAGTTCGCGCTGCAGTTCGAGCAGATACGAGTTCCCCTCGACCGCGTCATCGAACAGGAACGCGAAGTCCGTGTCCGAGTACGGAGTCACCTCCTGCCGGCCGGTTCCGCCCAGGGCAACCACCGCAAACGGTTTGTCGTATCCCAGCATCCGATGCCGCTCCGCCGCCCAATCCGCCATCAGGCCGCTGTAGATCGCCGTTCGTGCCACGGTGATGAGCCGCCCGTTGTCGAGCTGCGGCCCCCGGATCAGCGCGTCGTTCTCGGCGATCAGCTCCCGAAAAGCCGGCAACGGGCCCAGCCGCGCGATGGCGTCCGCGGCGCGTCGATCCAAGGCGGCGTGTTCTTCCGGTGTCACCATATCAAGAAGGCGGCATCACTGCCGTTCGACAGACCGCGGCATGCTACGCCCGCCGTCCGACGCGGCAATCAAGATTCTCCCCCCGCCCCGTCAAGCGATGGCCTGTCCGCTCGCCCCGTCAAAATAGCAGGCCCGATCCAGATCGAGCCAAACGCTGACAGTCTGCCCGGGCGCCAGCGGGCGGTCCGCGCCCGAGCGCGCCGTGAAGCGGATGCCGCCGATCGAGCCGTGCAGGTGCGTCTCGGCGCCCAGACGCTCGACCGCTTCCGCCCGCGCGCTGACGCGGACGCCATCGGGTCCGCACGCCAGTCCGCCCTCGAACACGATCGCCTCCGGACGCAGACCGAGCACGACCGGCTTGCCCGCGTACGCGGAGAGGGCTGCCTGGTGCGATCGAGCCACGGGCAGCGGCGCGCCCGCGGTCGTGTCCCTTTGGGGGGGCGGGGCGGGACGGAACAGGACGCCGCTCCCGCCCATTTCGATCGCGCCGGGGAAGAGGTTCATGGGGGGTGATCCGGTGAATTCGGCGACGAACAGATTTGCCGGGCGACGGTAGACATCGAGCGGTTCAGCCACCTGTTGGATCGCCCCGTCTTTCATGACCGCCAGGCGCTGGCCCATGGTGATGGCCTCGACCTGATCGTGCG
>DAOOQY010000212.1:0-6990 GCA_035389025.1 Verrucomicrobiota bacterium | reverse complement strand
CACGATTGTGCCCGGGCAGCTTCCGTGCAAGGTCCCCGTCTCAGCCGCCCTTAGGTTGACGCGTATGCGCGGCCGCGGGATAAACTGCCGGGCATCATGCCCCACGAGGGTGCGAGTCCCTCCGCTGGCCCCAGCTTTAAGGGGGAGAAGTCAGATTGAAGAATAGCGGAGAGGGCCCGCCGCTTTTGAGCGGCGTGTGTGCCTCTGCCTTCTGATTCTGCCCTCTTACTTTTCCGCTCCCGTAGCTCAATCACCAGAGCGCGACGCTTCGAACGTCGGAGGTGCAGGTGGGAGTCCTGCCGGGAGTGCCAATGTTGACAGTCTGCCAGGACCCGCGTGTAGCCCAACCAGCAAGAGGCGCCGGACTCAAACCCCGGAGGTTGCAGGTGCAACTCCTGCCACGCGGACCAGTTTCTTGGAATGTCAACCGGACCAGCGTGCCGGGCCTGGGTGCTAACCAGTGCGCTCCTCGAACCGGGGAGTGTGGTGCAAGTCCACGGCATTCCGGTCTTCGCAGACGGCCATCAGCGCGCGTAGTTCAAAGAGAACCGGCGGGCCTATAACCCGTGTCGCACTAGATCAGTGCCGAGTTCCGGAGCTTTACCGGACGCGCGTACCATTTTCGAACCCCTGAACGCGAAACAGCTCGAGCGGTCCCGCTCGCGGGATGTGAGCCGGTGGAAGAGACCGGCCAGGGGTTTGAATCCTTCTGTCCCCGTGGTGTAGTTCAGCCAACACGCCTGCTTCTCAAGCAGGAGATCGCCGGTGCGAACCCGGCCGGGGACGCCACTTTCCGGCGCGTGGTTCACGGGGAACAGCAGACCCACCTGACTCAGACTCCAGTCCCGCGGCCGCGGGATGCAAGTCCTCTCTCGCCCACCAGTTTCACGGAGTCGAAGCCACAGTAGACCGGCACCGGACTTTTAATCCGGCAGGGTGAGGGTGCAACTCCCTCCGGCTCCACCACGCCTTTGGCGGACCACGAACGGCCGAACTCAGATCGCCCTTCGCGGCCCGCCCATTGCCGGGTCGTCTAACCAAGTAGGACAGCGCCCTTTGAAGGCGCAGATGATCGTGCGAACCGATCCCCGGCAGCCAGCCTTCGCCCTGCGCTTCGCTTTGGGCTACGGCTCGGCAAGCCAGCTTTAACGCCCGATGGTGAAACAGGATCACGTCCGGCTTACATCCGGGAATTGAGGGTGCAACCCCTTCTCGGGCGACCAAGGGGCTCGTTGCATAACCAGCAGTGCGTCGGTCTCTGACACCGTGATGGCCGTGCGCAAGCACTCCGGGTGCGATTCCCGGCGAGGCAGCCAATTCTGGCCATTCAACGAAGATCAAACACCAAGAGAATCTGTATGAGCGACATCTTGAACAAAGCGACAGTGCTGGTGCTGAACCGCAACTGGCAGGCGATCAATGTCCGCACGCCGGCCGAGGCGTTCTGCCAGATGGCCACGAACGTCGCTACCGGCCTGGAGATCGCGGGCGAGGACCATATTCGCCCGGTGACCTGGGAGGAGTGGATCACGCTGCCGATCCGGCCGCAGGACCAGGCGGTGCGCACCGTGCGCGGTTCGATCCGCGTGCCGACGGTGATCGTGGCGGTGAACTACGCGCGGGTGCCTAAGCGGCGTCCGAAGTTCTGCACCCGGAGCATCCGGGAGCGGGACGGCAACCGCTGCCAGTACACGGGTCGGCTGCTCCGGCCCGAGGAAGGCTCGATTGATCACGTCCTGCCGCGGTCGCGGGGCGGGACGAACTCGTGGGAGAACTGCGTTTGGGCCAGCAAGGAAATCAATGCGCGAAAGGGCAATCGCCTGCCGCAGGAGGCTGGTTTGAAGCTCCTGGCCGCGCCGCGGGTCCCGAAGGAACAGCCGGCGACGGCGCTCATTCGAAACGTGCACGGCATTGGCGATTGGGAGCTGTTCGTACGCGGGTGAATAATGCACGGGGGCGGGCGTCTGCGCTCGCCCTCCTTCTGTACTTACGCTAAACGAGGGAACCGGACATGAACGCGACCCTGGAGATTGACGGTTCCCAAGGCGAGGGTGGAGGACAAATCCTCCGCACCGCGCTGGCCCTGTCGTTGGTCACCGGCCAACCGTTTCGAATCGACCGAATCCGGGCCGGGCGGCCAAAGCCCGGTCTGCTGCGGCAGCACCTGAGTGCGGCCGGAGCGGCCAAGGCGATCGGGTGCGCGGATGTCGTCGGGGCAGCACTCGGCTCGCAGGTCCTGGAGTTTCGGCCCGGACCTGTGTCTCCGGGGAACTACCGCTTCGCCGTGGGCACGGCCGGCAGCGCCACGCTGGTTCTGCAGACGGTACTCCCTGCACTGTTGACCGCCTCCGGTGCGAGCACGCTGACACTCGAAGGCGGGACGCATAACCCGATGGCACCGCCGTTTGACTTCCTGGCGCGGAGTTTCCTGCCGCTGATCCGGCGGATGGGGCCGGGCGTGAATCTCGAACTGAAGCGACCGGGCTTCTTCCCGGCCGGCGGAGGTCTATTCCACGCGCGCATCGATCCGGTGAATCGCTTGTCAGCACTTGATCTGACCGAGCGCGGCGCCATCCGGGGACGGCGCGCACGGGCCTGGTTGTCGAAGCTGCCCGTACCCATCGCCGAGCGTGAACTGGCGGTTGTCCGGGAGGCGTTGGGATGGCGGGCCGACGAATGCGGTGTCGAGTTGGTGTCGCACCCGACCGGCCCCGGCAATGCGCTGGTTCTGGAAATCGAAGCGGAAAACGTGACGGGTGTTTTCACCGGGTTCGGTGAACGCGGCCGTCCGGCCGAAGCGGTGGCGCAGGAAGCAACGGAAACGGCGGAACGCTGGCTGGAGGCTGACGTGCCCGTGGACGAACATCTGGCTGATCAACTCCTGCTCCCGCTGGCCCTGGCGGCGGGTGGCTCATTTCGCACGGTCGCGCCGTCATCGCACGCGACGACCAACGCACGGATCATCGAGCGGTTCCTGCCATTGGCCATAAGGTTCGAGCGGGAGAATGAGTTGCCATGGCGCGCCACGGTCGGCGCGCGCTGACTTGCCCTGGAATCGTCCCGGTTCTGCGTCCCTGACGGAACGATTTCTACCACTTCTACCCCTGAACGTCGGTGGCAAACGCGAGGCCGTAAGTTCTCAGGGGCCGGCAGCCTCGACCTGTGGCTTCGAAGGCTCGGGGACTCACCTTGGTGCGATCGCGATTACGGCGGGGATTGCCCGTACTCAGCGCACGGGTTTCAACGCGCGATCCAGCCGGGACAACTGGTCAACCGATCCGGGCGCCAGCGTGCCCTCCTGGTAGATGCCAACGTTGAAGGTCATCGGCGCCTGGTGCTGGTTGCACGTTCGGACGTAGCGCAGGATTGCCTCGTCACTGTGGAGCGGCGCCGGAATCGGTGTGTCGAGTCGCGTATGCACCCAAGCCCGATCCTCTAAGCACGTCCAGCCAAACCACTGCAGGCCGTTGTCCAGGTAGCGACCCCGGGCCGGCGATTCGAGGTTCACCAATTCCCCGGCCCAGTAATCCTGGTGCGTGGTGTAGAGGTACGTCTCGGCGACCCCGGGATTGTAGGTCACCAGGCGGGCGGAATAGCCGGTCTTGCCCGCCACCGTGAAGCGTTCCCACGGAAACTGGAACCCGCTCATGTCCGTGGTCACGCTGTTGTGCGGCCCGCGGGGATCGAGGGAATAGGGGCTGTCGAACCACCAGGCCTTGATCAGCTTCCGGTAGCGGTTGCCCAGCCACGACACGATCTCCATGAGGTTCTCCGCCAGGCGGTCCTTCTTGGCCGCATGATAGCCGACGGCCTGTTCCCAAGCGGGGTCCTGCCCGCCGTTGCACGAGTGGTTGTAGTAAAGGAGCAGGTGTTTGCCTTTGGCGGCGAGCGCTTCGGCCAGTTCCTGGATCAAGTCACGCTCGCAGGTCCGTCCTGGCAGAATCCGGTCGAGCACCGGATGTGGCGCCGGCAGCCGTTGCAGCGCGTGAGCGATGGTGAACAGGACGTAATCGGCCCCGCTGCGATCGATCGCGGCGAGGAAGCCCTTGAGGTCGAAGTCGGCGACGGCTTGGGTAAACGGCGTGGCCGGACCGGCACGAGGCACGGTCTGCGCGGTCCAGTGGATGCCGATACCGAATCGGCACGCGGCGAGCCAGTCGGTGTTGGCGCGGACGTAGCCGCCGGCCTCAGCGTCGGTGATTGACGATCGTGCACCAACGAGTCGGCTGACCGCCGGCAGGGCGGTTGCGGCTAGCATTGTCCCTACGAAACGGCGTCGGGTCGTATGTTCCATCATGGTCACCTTCGTTTCAGTCGATTCGGCTCGAACGGGGTACTCAAAGCGCAGGGTGTCAACCTGATTCACCTGGATTCCTCGCTTCACAACCCAGGCCGTAACTCTGGGCTTTGCGCGACCGGCCACGTGGCCCGGTCATCGCTCTGATACAGACCGATCTGCTCGAAAGGAATTCGCTGGAAGCCCTGCTTGAGAGCAGGCGAGTCGTCGTGGAGCGCGAACTTGGCTGCGTCCTGGAAACGCGGATCAGTATCGAGGAGGTTGTCTTTGAAGGTTACGAAAGGCATGGCCTTCGGCTCCGTTGAACCCCACTTGCCGCCCCAGCAGACACTGCGGGCGACGACGTTGCCCTTCGGGGCCAGCGGCTCATCTTCCAGAAGATTCAGGAGCTCCGGGTACCGGATCGACCAAGGGGGCTGCTTGTAGTTCAGGGCGATCAGTTCCTTGGTCGCGAAATCACCCACGCTTTTGGCCCAGCCCAGGCCGCGCGCGTCGATGCTGAAAGCGCTGTCACACTTGATGAACATGTTGTTCGTCATCGTGTTGTCGCGCCCGCCCCCAATCAGAATCGCCGTGGCCACGTCGTAGAAGACGTTGCAGGAGATGTCGGCCGATGAGAAGCAGTCGTCCAGGTAGACACCGAAGCAGCCTTTGCCGCGAAAGCCGCGGATATTATGCAGGTAGTTGTACCGAATCCGATGCCCGCGCATCGACCAGGTTTCATCGGGAGGGGACGTGTAGATAGCGCCGGCGTCGTTGGATTGGAAGACCGCGGTGTGGATTTCGTTGTACTCGATGATCTGGTCGTTGCCGGTGAACCCAATCGCGACATGCGGCACATGATCGATCAAATTGTGCGTGACGCGGTTCCCGACGCCGAAGGCGGTGACCCCTTGCTGATAAACCGGGTCCCAACGAGCGGTGTGGTGGATGTGGTTGTTGTCGGCATAGTGGCCGGCGGGGGTCAGCGTCTTGCGGTCGCCACCTTCGAGATGGATGCCGCCCTGGCCGGTCTGGTAGATGTCGCAGCCCACGACGCCATGCCGGCTGCCGCCATAGACTTTCACCCCCCAGTTCCCCATGTTCCTGATGGTGCAGCCGACAACCCGGACGTTGGAGCCGTCTTTGATGACCATGGCACTGCCGCGTCCGGCCTCGATCAACAAGCCGTGGAACGACACGTTGGATACCCCGTTCAGTTGGAAGGGGTCACGCACGATGGAGACGACGGCTTGGCCCGCGGAAATGGCGGCCGGTGGCCAGAAGTAAAGGACGCTCGTCTCGCGGTCCAGGTACCACTCACCCGGGCTGTCCAGTTCGGGCAACACGTTCTCGGCATAGAACCACTGGCCCTTGCGGAGGTCGTAGGTGCGGCCAGGTTGAGACGCCAACCCGAGGGTGTGGGTGGTGGCGTCGATGGTTCCAAGCCGAATGCGTTGGTCGGCCCAATCCCATACCCAGAAGCCGTGCAGCCAGATGCCCTGCTCGCCAACCCAGCGTGCAAGACGAGGGTCATCGCAGACGAACTTCCCCTCGGCCGTCTGCGCCTGGCTGGATTTGACGATGCCGTTGGCATCGAGCACGTCAGCGATGTGCAGATAACCCGAGTTCGGGTAGCGGGCCAAGATCATCGGCTGGTCCTGGAAGAACAGTTCCAGACCGGGATCGGACTGATACACGCCCGCGTTTCCTATGCCTCGGAGATCAGTAATCCCCAGCGCTTTGAGGTCGGCTTGGAAGACCTTGCCGTGTGCGGCGGGTTCCAGGCGTTGGAGGATGGCCGCATCGGTGACCAGTCGCCATCCCGTCACCGCCCGCCCGCCAACGATCTTCACCCCTTCACCTCGCCGGGCGCGATAGACGATGGGAGCGTTGTCGGTCCCGCTGTCTTGGCCGGTCAGTTCGATTGGCCGGGCCAGTTCATACACACCGCCCCGGAGTTCGACCGTGATGCCTCCGACCGGCAGCGGCCCGGCGGCTCGCATGCGCCGAATCTCGTCCCGCGCCCGCTCCAGCGTGGCGAAGGGCTTCTCTGCGGTACCTGGATGGGTGTCGTTGCCGTCGGTGGCGACGCACAAGGTGGCGGCGGCACGGGTGGCTTGGAAGGCGAGCATCAAGATCCCGGCAGCCAGAACGATGGTTCGGTTGTTCATGCGGGGAGACTCTAATCGGAATTCCCAGTTTCCTTCCACAACCGCTTTGGGTCGGCACCGTCGAGGGCACACAGCTTGAGCCTCCGCTTGTAACCCGCTTTTGTAAACCGGGCGCCGGTTCTGGGACCGATCGGGTTCCGGTGAGTCCAAGGTCCGAAGTGGCGGCAGCTGCTGATAACCAGTGCGTTGTCCGCCGCGGTCCAATCGGTGGCAAATGGGGAAAAAGCGGCGAAATGAATCCGGAGGCCAGTGCTCTACCCTCGGTGGAGTCGATTCCGGCGACATCCAGGCATCATCTGCGCCGGGCACATCAGGCGCGTTGTTGGGGAAGGCAACGGATGGTGAGGTGCAACAACACGCCACCGGTGTTCGCTTTCCTGCTCGTTGGCCTGCTTAAAGGACGCTCAGACAGTGGAAATCTGGCAAACAAACTGGCAAACAGGATGGGAAACCTCTCAAAAAGCTCGGAAAAGCGCCAAAAACGACTTCCGTGTGAAGGAAGTGCTCTTCCACTGAGCTAAGCGCGCATCAACTCCGGAA
>DAOOQY010000211.1:0-6994 GCA_035389025.1 Verrucomicrobiota bacterium | reverse complement strand
CAGCCGCGGGATAAATCCGCGCTGACTCGCTCCGCGAAGAATAGTGATCAGCGCCGTCTGACGACGGCGGCTACGGAGGCGGAGTCGTCCTGCAGCCGCGGGATAAATCCGCGCTGACTCGCTCCGCGAAGAATAGTGATCAGCGCCCGCGTACCGCGGGCGGTCCCCCTAGTTTCCTTCACAGGAGAGGGGGCAGTGGTCTCTGGGCCTTTGCAGTGCAATGGCTCAAAATCGCGCAGATCGAGCAAGATTTTCAGGAACAGGAGGAAACGGAGAACACAGAGAAACCAGAGCTCTCTGTTGCCTCTGTTCCCTCCTGTTCATTTGGTTGGGGCCGTGCCGCGCTGGGTCTCTGCGTTGAACACGACTCGGCCCGGAGGGAACGCAAAGGCGCGAAGACCCAATAGCTCAGCGAATTGCCTTCACGTCGTAGCACCACAGCCGCCCGTGGTCCCGCAGATAAAACCTCCCGTTTGACACGACCGGGTAGGCCCAGGCGTTCTCCATCGGACTTGATCGTTCGGGTTGGTCTGGGGGAGCGAACCGGCCCTTTTCACGGTAACCCTCGGGCGAAGGTTCGACCAAACCGGCCTCGCCATTCTCGCCGTGGAGGTAGAGCCGGCCGTCGGCGTAACACAGGGAGGCCGCGCCCAAGGCGCGTTCTTCCCACTTCACGCGGCCGGTGGCCAATTCCACGCAGAGCAGGGCCTGTGCCGTGGTCCCGTACAGAAACTCGTTGACCTTCACGGCGCCGCCGATGGCCGTCGGCAACTTTGCCTCGAAATAGAGTTCTTCGATTTCGACCCGGTCGGCACTGGACACGAGCTTGATCGAACCGGCACCGGTGCCGGCCGACGCCCAGTAGACGGCGCCTTCGGCCGCCAGGGGCGAAGGGATGTTCGCGTTGTACTTGCTGACGGCCCTGGCATAATGCCAGAGCAACCGGCCCGACCGGGCGTCGACACCAACCAGCCCTTTTTGCAGCAATTGCGCATAGTGCCGCACACCACCAGCCTCGACCACGATGGCGGAGGCGTAGGCCGCTTCGCCCGCCTCTGGCAGGACGGCTTTCCAAATGGTCTCGCCCGTCTGCTTGCGAAGCGCGACGATGGTTGCCTCCGGGCCGCCCGGCGTGCAGACCAGCGTGTCGCCATCGATCAACGGCGATTCTGCATAGGCCCATTCGCCCGGTTTGCCACCGAAATCGGTGCGGAGGCTCTTCTTCCAGCGCGTCTTGCCGCTGCCAACCTCCAGGCATGCCAGGTCGCCATCCGAGCCCAGGGCGAAGAGGAAATCACCATCGACTGTCGGGGTCGAGCGAGCGGCGGGCATATTGGGATTCTGTTTGGGATTCCCCACGTTCCCCAGGCGCGTCGACCAGACACGCTGTCCGTCCCGCGTGTCAATTGCCTGGACGAATTCGTTCGCGGTGCCCTCGTTGGCCAGCACGTAGAGCCGGTCTCCGGCCACGGCGGGCGCCGCGTAGCCGGCGCCGATGTCCGATCTCTTCCAAAGCAGCTTGGGCCCTTCCGGCGGCCACTCCGGGAGCAGCCCGGTCTCCCGCGAAATACCGTTGCGCTCAGGCCCGCGCCACTGAGCCCAATCGGCCCCCCTCGCCGTCACCACCAACGCCAGAATCAGCGCACCGGCGAGCGAGGCGCTCTTCAGACCAAACCCAGCCCTCATTTCCATCAAAAGCTCCCGTGTTTCCCCCCTAACTCCCGCGCCTCGCTCCGCAGAATCCTTGCGAAATGGAAGAGATTGCTCCTCGGAATGTGAGAGTCCAGTCTGAGTTCGAGCGGCATAGAGCAGGTTCTTCGCCGCCCCAAGGCAATCTGTCAATAGCGATTCTGGCACGGCCGGGCGGATCGACTTCCTCAGCGACTGGCGGCCCGGAAGCGGACTCAAGTCTGCGCCCCGGTCCACTTTTTGTGCGTTGTGCCCTTCTTTGCGGTTAACTCGTGCGCAGCAAGTTGCTGGAATTCCGGTGGATTGCAGGCGTAAGAACTTGACTTTAGATTCATCGTCTGAATATAAAGTAGAATATGTTTGATCGTTGGTATGCCGGAATGTTGCAGGAAAAGCTAGCGCGGCCTTATGTCCATTTGGTTTTCGGGGCGCGCCAGACGGGGAAGTCCACGCTGCTCCAGGCGTTGCTGCCGGCGGAGACGCTGGTGGTGAACCTGGCGGACCCGAAGGAGCGCACGAAGCATCTCGCTGACCCCGGCGCCTTCCTGGACCTGTGCCGCACGCTGCCAGCAGACAGGAAGGGACAGTTTGTTTTCGTGGATGAGGCGCAGGCGGTGCCGACGATTTTCGATGCGGTGCAGCACTTGTATGACGGCGACAAGACGCGCTGGCGGTTTGTGCTGTGCGGCAGCTCGGCGCGCAAGCTGAGGCGCATCGGGGCCAATCTTCTGCCGGGGCGGAGTTTCTATCATCGTTTGCTGCCGCTGACGCTGGCGGAGCATCCGGCGGATCAACCGCGCATTGCCTACGCCGTGTCGCCGCTGCCGTTTTCGTGGGGCGAGAACCAGCCGCACGAGCGGCCTTTCCCGGCCGAGGATTTGTTGATCCGCCTGGCTTATGGCGGCCTGCCCGGGGTGGTGGCGGCGCCGACGGGGGACCGGGCGGAGCTGTTGCGTTCGTTTGCGTTTGTGCATCTGGAGGAGGAAATCCGGCGTGAGGCGTTGGTGAAGGATTGGGGGGCATTCGTGCGCTTCATGCAACTGGCCGCGGCGGAATCAGGGCAGATCGTCAACTTCGCCGCGATCTCGCAGGAGAGCGGCGTGTCGCAGCCGACGGTCAAGAGCTACTACCAGTTGCTGGAGGACATGTTCGTCGGGTTCCGGGTCAACGCCTTCTCGCGCAGCCCACGCAAGGCGCTGCTCTCGACGCCGAAGTTCCTGTTCTTCGACGTGGGGGTACGGCACGCGGCGGCGGGGTTGGTGCCGAGTCCCGAAATGGTGAAGGTGAATCCGGGCGTGTTCTTCGAGCAATGGGTGGGCATCGAGTTGTGGAAGCGACTCCAGTATCTGGGCGACGGCAAACTGTTCCACCTGCGGACGAAGGATGGCGCGGAAGTGGACTTCATCATCGAGCGGGCAGGCAAGCTCACGCCCATCGAGGTGAAGTGGAGTGAACGACCGACGGTGCAGGATGCGCGGCACTTGCTGACATTTCTTGCGGAACACCCCAAGCAGGCAAAGCACGGCTATGTCATCTGCCGGTGTTCCCACCCGCTGCGTATCCACGACCAGATCACGGCGCTGCCGTGGTTCTGCCTATGAAAGCTTGTCCGCAGATTACACAGATGAACGCAGACTCAACAACCACGCACAAAGATCCGAAGACCTACGCCATCATTGGCGCTGCGATGGAAGTTCATCGTCAGCTTGGGCACGGATTCCTGGAGGCAGTGTATCAGGAGGCACTGGCAATCGAATTCGTAGCCCGCGGTATTCCTTTCCAGCGCGAGGTGGACCTACGAATCGAGTACAAGGACCGGGTCCTCAGAACCAGGTATCGGGCGGACTTCGTGTGCTACAACACGATTGTGATCGAGACCAAGGCCATCGGACAACTCACTGCGGCTGACATGGGTCAGGTCATCAACGAACTGAAAGCAACCGGCCTGGAAATCGGCCTGCTCATCAACTTCGGCGTTCCGAGCCTCGAATACCGCCGTCTGGTCTTCACGAAAAAGAAGTCGCCCGCCGCTCCCGGCGCTGGGCACAGCATGTCCGAGATAGAAGAAGCGGCCGATCCCACGCGGCCCACCACCCCCGCCAATCTGCGAGAATCTGCGCAATCTGCGGATAACCGCCTCGCCCAATCTGCGGACAACCCTCTGTGAAATTTCTTATGGAGCTTGATGCCATTGACAAACTCGGCGCCAAAGCCTTCGAGGGCTACATCGTGCGGGAGGATTTGGTCATGAAGGACGAATGACCTCCTGCGTTTCCCTTCATGTTCCGTCCTGATTCATGAGGGGTTTGGCCCATTGCGTTGGCAATCCTGTTTCGGCACACTCCGCGGCATGGGCTCTCTCCGACGATTGTTCGGTCCCAGCCAGGCAGAGGTCTGGCGCCGCCTGGCTGAGGAGACCGGATCAAGCTTTGTGGACAGCGGCTTTTGGCGTGGCTCCAAGGTGGTGATCCGGGTGAAGGAATGGACCCTCACCCTTGACACCTTCACGGTCTCCTCGGGAAAGCACAGCGCCACTTACACCCGACTTCGAGCGCCCTATGTCAACCAGGATGGCTTCCGGTTTCGCATATATCGCAAGAGCGTGTTCAGCGGGCTCGGCAAGCTGTTCGGCATGCAGGACATTGCGGCGGGCTATCCAGAATTCGACGAGCCATTCATCATCCAGGGCAACAATCCCGCGAGGGTGAAGCAACTCCTTTCGCATGAACCGCTGCGGGCTCTGATCGCGGCACAGCCGGACTTTAGTGTTCAGGTGAAGGACGACGAAGGGTGGTTTGGCGCCGAGTTTCCGGATGGAGTGGACGAGCTGTATTTCGTGGTGCCGGGAGTGATCAAGGATGTGGACCGGCTCAAGTCCTTGTTCAAGATCTTCGCCTTGATTCTCCATCTGCTGTGCCATCTGGGTTCGGCCTATGAGAACGACCCGGAGGTCCAACTGAAATAGCCGAGCGGGTCAAAGCGGTAACCGATGGCCAGCGTGGTGCATCCGGTCAGCCCGGCGCTTACGCTGCGGTACGATCTGCTCGGACGGCTCACGAACCTGGTGGACGGCATCGGCCAGACCCGTTACGGTTACGCCAACAACCGGTTCGCCAGTAAAAGCTTGCCTCGGTCGCCGATGGCTTGGTCGCCTGGAGCCTCGCGAAAGGGCTTAGGCAGGCAGGCGGTCCCTGGGCCGAAGACACCGTGAGCGACCGTGAGCAGTACGCTCGGCCGCGGAACGGGTTGACGAAGCTCCAGCCCAACGCGCCGCCCTGGACAGTCACGTCAGTACTGCAATAGCAACGATCGGAGAGTGAAGGGTGCCTGGTGGCCCCCGCGGTCTTCAAAACCGCCGTGTCGGCGCTCGCGTCGACAGGAGTGTTCGATTCGCTCCCTCTCCGCCAAACACCGAGATCCAGTCGATTGCGTCTGCGGCTGGCTAGTTCGCGGCGAACGGCAGCACAAGGGACAGGACCAACGTGGCCAGCAGGCCGACCACGCTATTGACGGTGACCACGACCGTCCACGACTTGAGCGTTTCTTTTTCGGTGAAGCCGCTGAGTTTGCCGACAACCCAGAAGCCGCTGTCGTTCATCCACGAACAGATCATCGCGCCGAACCCGATCGCCAGGAAGATGTAGATCGGGTGATGCGGCAGGGCCGCGCCCGTCATCAGGGGATAGACCATTGCCGCCGTCGTCAGCATCGCCACCGTGGCGGAGCCCTGCGCAATCCGGATCACGGCCGCGACCGTCCAGGCGAGCAGGACGAGGTTCACGTTGTGGCCTGCGGCGGCCTGCTTGACCGCCTCGCCCACCCCGGCGTTCTTGAGCATGAGACCGAACGCGCCGCCCGCGCTCGTGATGAGAATAATGACGCCCGCCGTGGCCAGGGGCGGTCCGATCATCTCGTTCACACGCGCCAGCGTGATGCGGCGTTGTCGCATGAGGACGCCGATGGCAATGGCCGCCCCGATCAGCAGAGCCACGTTGCGGTTGCCGGCGAAAGCGATCATTGCATGCCAAACCGGGCGCTGATCGGGCGGCAGCGGGCTGGCCGCGAAGGCCGACGCCAGACTGATCAGGAGGATTGGGAGAATGACCGGGAGAATCGACCAGAAGAAAGACGGCAACTCGTCTTCGGCCTGATTGATGATGGCGCGCAGATCATCGAGCGTCACCCCGGGCGTGTCGCGCATCGGCACCGTCATCCGCGCGTTGATCCATTTGGCCACGGCCCAGGACGCCGCGACCGGCACGATGCCGACGGCGACGCCGACGATGATCGAGAGGCCGAGATCGACGTGGAGGACCTCGGCCATCGCCAGCGGCCCGGGATGCGGCGCGCACATGGAATGCGTCACCGCGCCGCTGCAACAGATGGCCATGACATAGAGCAGATAGTCTTTGCCGGTCCGGAGGCAGAGGGCGCGGGCCAACGGCAGCAGGAGCATGAAGAAGGTGTCGAAGAAGATGGGGATGGACAGGATGTACCCGGATATCAGGATCGCGGCGCCCGCCCGGCGTTCGCCAAAAATGGCCAGGAAGCGCCGCACAACCTTGTCCGCCGCGCCGCTCTCCATCAGGCACATGCTGATCACCGAGGCGAGCGCGATCACCACGGCGATCTTCCCGGCTGTGAGGCCAAACTCGGATGTCGTCAACTCGACGGCGTGGACCCAATGGCTGGCGCCGGGCGTTTCGCCCGGCAAAGACCCGGCGGGCGCGAGGAGACCTGCCGCGATCGCAGCCAGGATGAGGGCGATGAAGGCGTGCAGGCGAGCCACGGTGATCAGGAAGATCACCAGGGCCATGCAGATGGCCAGGACCGCCAGGGGCCAGTACGGTGAGGCGCCGGCGGCAAAGAGAGATTCCATACAGTCATTTGTTTAGCGCGCGTTGCCGCTCTCGAAACGCCGAAACCGATCTTCCCCCAGGAGCGCGCGGAGAAAATCCATCCGGGCCTGGTCCACCGCCGCCAGTTCCTTGGTCTGCTGGTCGGGGCTGAGCGTCGGGTCGCTGAGGATGCGACGGCGTTCCCGGTCGGTTTCCTGAGCGATCTCGTAGAGCGGCAACACGGTTTCGGCAGGGGCTCCCAAGCGCTCGGCCGCCTGCCGCGCCTGCTGAAAGACGGGGTCCTGGCTCAGTTGATAGTAGGTGTTGCGCGCGTCGCCCAGGGCTGAACGCGTCGCCTCAGCCCGCTGGGCTTCGAGTTCCTGACGCCGTTTGACGCTCTGCGCATCGGTGGCCCCGGCCAGGGCGGCCAGTTCAAGATCGATGCTGTCCGTGGCGCGGAACAAGCT
>DAOOQY010000210.1:0-6995 GCA_035389025.1 Verrucomicrobiota bacterium | reverse complement strand
ACGTAGCGGCCCTGCTGGACGTATCTTGGCAGGAGCAAGAGCAAGCTCATAGCGATCTCGTTGCGGCGCTCCTTGGTGGCCAGGAACAGCAGCGCTTTGCGCATCAGCTTGCCCGTCTTCCTCGAGGCGCCGTCGAGTGTCGGAACCCCCACCTCGGCGAACGCCCTGCTCAAATCCGCGTCCGTGAACCGGAAAGGGGCGAACGCTGTTTCGGCGAAAAGCGCCTCTGCTTGGCGCTCATACGCCGCCGGGTCGTCGCAGAGCCTCTCGAACTCCTCATGGTACGGCCTTAGCTTCTCCGATGCGGCCTCGATCTCTTCTTGGTGAGCCAGATAATTCAGCAAAACCTTGTTGTCCTCGAACATGCGACGCAGCTCCGGATCGCGCTTGAACAGGCCCGACTTGCTCGCCGCTTTGTACGCCTGCGCGAACGCCTTGAGCCCCCCGGGTGCCTTGCTCAAATCAGGGAGCGCCTCAGGAGTATCGTCCGCCATGGGCCCCGTCCCGTCGGGCTCTGGCGTCTCGTCTGCCCACGGACGAAGCCGCTCGGCCGCGCTCGATCGAGCGCCCCCCGAATCGAGGTCCTCCCGCTCGTCAATCGGCAGATGGCACCGTTTGTATTTCTTTCCGCTCCCGCAATAGCAAGGATCGTTGCGTCCGGGTCTTAAGCTCATGGTTCAGTCTGCGGACCGTCACGCCTCGTGCGGCGGGGCGAAGGCGGTCGGTTTGTTGTCGAAGTTTGTCGTGGTCTTGCAGGGCTCGCTCTCGTCCCCTTTTGCGGAAGGCGCCAGGCGGTCGCGTAGCGCCTGCATTTCGGCACTGCTCAACTGCTTGATTGATGGGCATTTGCAGGGCATGCCAAGCGTAGGGCTTGGCGAGCATCGCCAAGTGATACTCCGGGTTCTTGTGGCCGGCAAACCCTATGAACCGGGCTTTCCCCTGTTTCCTGGCCAATTCGGCGGCCTCGATAGCGCCGCTCTTCTCGAAGATCAGTCTGGGTCTTCGACCCGCTCGATCGAATGGAATTGCCAGAGGTCCAGGCACGGACTCTCTATGACACCGAGCGCCGCCCGAGGAAAGCCGAATCCGAATCTTCCGCGAACTGACTGAATGCGTTCGACTGGCCGGGCGCATTTCGCCCGCTCCCGGCCAGCGGCTTTCGATTCCCCTAACCGTTTCGGCGGCGGGCGAACCACAGCGCACCGAGGCCAAGGCTCAGCAGGACGAACTCGCTCGGTTCGGGAATAATCTCGTAAGCGACGATGCCGTTGTTGCTGTCGAGCGCAAAGACTTTGCCGCCGCCGAAGTCAATCGCGCCCGTGCCATTCCCATTCACGTTGGCGGTGGGGAACGCCTCCGTATCGAGCGGGATGGGCGTGGGGCCGGAAACATCGAACAGGGAGAACTCCTGGCTGGTGGTTCCGTCATTGGCGATCCCGGCCAAGAGGCCGGTTGCGGGGTCGTAGCCGATGTTGAAGATGAAATTCGACACATCCGGCTCGCCCGCGCTCTTGATGGTCACGGCGCTGCTGGTCGCGAGGTCGAAACTCAGTTCGCGCAGCGGACTGCCGCCGGACGACTTCCCCCAGAATGTGTTCCCTTCACCAAACGCGATACCCAACCCGAACGGCCCATTGTTGGCCGCCGCGCCGGTGGCGTCGCTTGTGACCAGCGTGGCGGTGAACGCTGCGCCATCGGACGTCGTCAGGATCGAGGCCGTGCCGTTCCCGCGTGCCCCGAGCAGAATCTGCGTCGAGGAGCCCGCACCCCGTACGTCCATCGTGTCGCCGAATCGGAGCGCGTTGTTGGCGCCATCGGTCCCGCCAGGAGCCGGCGCGCCATCGAAGACGAGGGTTGGAGAAGCACTCTCGTCGGCCCAGCGGTAGAGTCTGAAGTTCGCGGTCGTCTGGTTGATTGTCAGGTTCCCACCGAAGATGGCGCCGTCGTCGGCCACACCGATCAGGTTGATCGGGAAGGTGCCGCCGGTGATCAAAGTCGCATCGTAGGTCAGCGTGCCGAGATCGGCGCCCGTCAATCCATCGAGGATGGCGATGGTCGGCGTGGCGGTCGCGCGGCTCACCAGCAGAACGTGCCCGGTCAGCGGGTTGTAGGCCATCCCGCGCTCAGTGTTGCCTGTCGTCAGATAGGGCCGATCCCCGGGAGCGAGACTCCAGAGCGGCTGGAGTTGATACTGCGCCAGGGCGGACTGAAGGGTGACCAAACCGGCGAACGAAACCATCGAGGCACAAAGGGTGCGATTCATAGCCAAATGCGGTTCTTGTTTGCGGCGACCAGACCAGTATGGAGGCCCGGCGCCAGGTGTCAACATCGGAGTCACCGCAGGTCAGACGGAATCCAATCGCGCTCCCTCTTGCCTTGCCGCGGGCTGCCTTGAATCGCCCATCCTGGGATGTGCATCCGTGCAACCGGCGGTTTCAAGGCGGTTTCAGTCCACGCGCGCGACGCGGTAGAAGCGTTGGGGCGCCGGGCCGACGGGCTCGCTGGCTTCGAGCGAGAGGCCATCGGCAGTCAGATCGGGGCCGACGGGGCTCCAGTCGCGCGACTCGAGCCGGAGGCAACTCTCGAGACGGTAAGTGCGCCCCGGAACCGTGCTCCACGTCACTGTGACTTCCGTGCTGCTGACCGCCAGGCCGATCAGCCGCAGCGGTTCCGCCAGGGAATTGGCAGCGCCCGGCGTCAGCGTCGTCATGAAAACGACGCGGCTGCTGTCGCCATCAGGATAGCAGCCCTGGCTCAGATTCTCGAACTGCGGTCCGAACCGGACATGGGACTGCGGCGTGCCGTCCGGCGCAAAGAGCCCGATCTCCTCGCCCGACGCATCCAGTTGAAATGGCGCGTGCAGGTCTCCCGTCGGACTCAGGCCGTTCTGGTCGGTTTGCCCATCGGCCCAGACGAGCAGGAAGGCGCGCGGGCCGAGCAGCGTGTTCTCCGGGATGCGCCATTTCGTTGGCTGGTTCAAGTCGTCTGTCAGGTAATAGTCGTCCAATCGCACGCAGTTCGTATTCGGGTTGAAGAGTTCGAACCAGTCCTGGTAGAGACCGTCGATCGGGTCCGGAACGCCGCCCAGCCCCGTATTGCGGGCGAGCCATTCGTTGATCGCGACCGACTGCGGCGCGCCGGAGGCGGTGTTGGTCACGGCAAGAGTGTCGAGGGCATCCGCGACGGGGATGCCGTGACGGTCCAGGCCTTGCAGGACCAGAGAGTTCGGCCCCGCCTGCAAGGGCATCCTCAGCGTCCAGGCCGTCGTACTGGTCCACGTCAACAGGCGCGCGACGCCATTGACGGCGATCGCCGCCACGCCGAGCGGGGCCGTGCCAGTCAGCGTCAGCGAGTTTGTGTCCACCGCGAACCCCTTTCCGCCGTTCGTGGCGATGGCGAACGGCACGGCGGGCACCTGGGCCTTCACCTGCTCGGAGACAAAGTGGGCGCGTTGACCCACGAAGGCCAAGTGGCCCGCGAAATTCTGGGAGGGCAGCAGTCGCCCGAATTGCTCCGCCCAATGTCGGAGGTAGTCTTCGTTGTAGCTGCGCTCGATGATCTCGATCAGATGACCGTAGTACGTCCGGGCCCAGGCGGGAGTCGCGAGCATGCGCCCCAGGTCCTCGTTGGGCACGATCGGCCGGTACGCGTCGAAGAAGGCGTCCAGGTCATGCGGGAAGTAGAGTATCCGACCGTCGCCCGGCCGGGCGTAGAACTGGACGTTGTGCTGCGAGCCATCGCCGCCGTAGCTGTCCCCCACACCCGTGAGCGCGTTGAAGGCGCTGCCGCGCAGCCACTGATCGACATCGATCACGGTGGGAAGGGCGGTCTGGAAGGCGGCGCCGCTGAGGCTCATCGCCTGACAAAGCGCGATGATCGGGCGGTAATCGTCGCGCTCCTCGTTGTTTTTGATCAGGAAATGCCACCGGTAAGCCTCCTTTTCCTTGCCCAGCGCTCGAATCGGCGCGCCCACGACCGAATCGGGGGCTGGGACTTTGATGCCTTCCGGCGACCCGTTGTGGGTGGACATCAGTTGGTAGACGAGTTCGTACTCGAACACGGTTCCCAGGCCGCCGTTCTCGTATTGATCATCGAGGAACACGTCGCTGTAGCGCGCAAGCTGCAACTCCGCCGCACCCGTGTACGCCGACCGCGGCGAGACGAGGTGGATGAGGTCATGGTACTTGGTCGGCAGATCGCCGCAGCGGTTCAGCGCCTGGTGGAGCAGCATCTCGCGCTGGCCGTAGCCGGTGCTTTCGGAGCGGTCGATCGCCACCGTCCGGTGAATGCCACGGAAAAGCTGCTCGCCGCTGAACCTGACGTTGAAGCCCAACCGCGGGGTGACGGTGCGGCTGTGCTCGCTGCCTTTGAGCCGCAGCCCGACGTCGTAGTACACCTCGCCTTCGTTGCTGATCAGAGTGGCCGGCACATGCTCATTGCTCATCACGTTGAGCGGATCATGCAGCACGTCGACATCCTCGCCCAGGGCGATCAGGCGCACGTTCTGCAACCCGTTCGTGGATGCAAGTCCGTCGTCGATCTGGCAGAGCGCGCGCGACTGGGCGCCCGCGGCGGGACATGTGGCGGTCGCGCCGCGGCGGTCGGCGGCTTCCACGTAGAACTGGAGCACACGGCCGGCAGCCGCGCCGGGGAGAATGGCCGAGTGGCGCCCGCGCCCGGCCGGGCCCGGCAGCATCGTCGCCGCTTCCCAGGGGCCCCCGTCGAAACGCCAATGCAGCGACACCGCGCCGAGGCCGTCCGGGTCCTCGATCGCGACCGAGATGGTCACCGGCTCGCCCGGCGCCGGAACAGCCGGCTCATGACGCAGGCCGCAAAACGTCGGACCGAGGTTGTCAACCAACGTCGAGTTCGGCGCCCCGGGCGTCCCCGGGCGGGACGTCGACTCGAGCAGAGTGGTCCGGGGGAGGCGATTGAAATAGAGGCGCGTGTGAAGCTGCCGCGAGCCGCGAATCCACTTCGCGCGAAACGAGACGAGATACTCCCGGCCATTGACGATGTCGCGGTTGTTCTTGAGCGTCGTTTCGGCGTGATTGCTCATGTGCTCCGTCGGGCCGGATGCGGTCAGCCGCAGGACACGATTGCCCGGTTGGTCCGGATCGGCAATCACCTCGCCGCGATGATTGCCGAGAATCCGCCACGCGGCGGCGCCCGTTTCGAAGGCGCCGTTCTGCAGCAATTGGACCGCCGCGCCGTCGGGCGACTCGACCACACTCAGGTCGTCCAGAAGAACCTCGCCCCGGTCGAGCAGGCCCACGACAAACTCGTGCCACTGTCCATCCGGTCCCACCGGGCTGGCTTGCGCCATTCCACGGTAGGAATAGGCCCGCCAACTGGAACGATCCCCCTCCCGACTCGCAGCCCAAGCCTCCCCGACGGCGTTGTCGGCCTCAGGGTTGCGCAGTTCGAGACTGGCACCCCCACCGTCAGCGTCTCGCGGCCACCGGCCATCGTCGAAGTAGTGCACCCGGTCCGCGGGATTGCCCGCCGCGTCTCGCAACACCAGAAGATCGTCCCGGTGCGACAGCCGACCCGTGAAGGGGCCAATGATCGCAATCCCGGGCCAGCGCGCCTGCAAGGCCGCCGGGGCGTTCGCCACAACGAGGTGCGCGCCCGGAGCGAGAATCGTCTCCGGACCGAATTGGAACTCGACGCCCTCCTCCAGTCGCCAGCCCGCCAAATCCACCGCTGCGGACCCGCAGTTGCAAATCTCGATCCATTGCTCGGGGTTCTCGGCGAAGGGCGTGGACGGCGTTTCGAGTGTCGGTGGCGCGTGGTACATGATCTCATTGATGTCAATGTCCCGACGCAGCGTGCACGTGTTGCTCGCGCCGAGCGTCGGCCGGTCCGGAACCAGCCACTCCCCCGCCCCATCGGGAAAACGGGCGCGCACGCCTTCCGGCGTCGCAACGGCATCGGCAATCGCCCGCCCGCCGGGCTTGATCAGGAACCAGGGATCACCGGGCGCAGCCGTGAATCCGAACACGGCATGAGGCAGAACGAGAAAGCCGCCTGGGGCAACCGTCCCCTCCGGCACCGCAACCTCGGCGTCGGGTCCCGCTCCGGGGCCCCTCACCAGGTAGCCTTTCGAGTCCACGGGCTGATCCCCGCGGTTGTAAAGCTCGATGTCGATCATCCCGCCGGCGCCGCGGATTTCGTTGAAGACAAGATCGCCCTCGAGAAAGTCCGAGGGCTGGTTCGTCTCGGTGCTGATGATTGCGCCGAGAGCGGCTCCGAAGACCATGCCGGTCGTGTGCGTATCCGCCTGGTGCACTTCGACGGCCAAAACGTTGACGCCCGGCCCGACCGCCGCCGCAGGCAATTCCACCTCCCGCACCAACGGCGCCTCGGAGACACCCACGATCGCGCGGGTGGCATAGATCACGGCGCCATTCGGCATGTTGTGCCGGTACACTTCCGTTCCGTTGATGTAGAAAACGGCTCCATCCGCCACGGCGAAATCGAGCTCGAGTCGCGCTTGGGCGGGCGCCTCTTCGAGAGCGAACGCGCGGCGGAAATAGTAAGTCACCGGCCCGAGAGGAAGTTCCGTGCGAAGGAGTTCGTTCTGGTTCAGGAGCCGTCCGTCACCGGCGAAATACAGGGCGGTCTCCGGGCCCGCGAAATCGAGCGGGGTCTTGGTCTGCGCGGCAAGCTCGGCGACCTGGTCGGGAGCCAGCGGTTGGTCCCACACCGCCACGTCATCCAAGCTGGCGCTCGCGTATCCCGTGCCGTCGCCAATCCAGGCCCCCAGCGACAACGGGACGCCGCCATTTGCGTGCAGCGGGTCTCCGGGCGCGCTGCCTTCGAGCACCCCGTCGAGATAGAGCGCACTCGACACAGCGGAGAAGGTCACTGCGACATGATGCCAACGGGAGCCGACGACGCCCCCGCCGACGACAAGCGGCGGCGCTGGTCCGCCCGATTGCCGCCACACCACGCGGGCGGCTTCAGGATCCGGGTTGTCCAGGGCCACGATG
>DAOOQY010000209.1:0-7054 GCA_035389025.1 Verrucomicrobiota bacterium | reverse complement strand
CTCCCTGGCAGATCGGCGGCGCAATCTCCAGGATCGGATCGGGGGCACCTGGCTGGTCCCGCGCTGACTAATAACTTAAGGGCTGACCCTGTCGTGAGGTTCGAGTGCGAGAAGGGTCTTGCGAATCTCGTTCAACCGCGCCGCAGCGGTGCGCTTCGTCAGGCGCGGGAACCGTCCGCCCACCTGGATGAACTGGCCGTTGCGTGTGAGCATCAAGCGGTCGTCGCGGGTTTCCATCGCATCGAGTCCGCGATCCGCGGCGAGAATTTTGAGCGCAGACACCTGCACGAGCAATTCGACAGCAGGGGGCAGGGGTCCGAACCGGTCGCGCAGTTCGGATCGCACGGCATCGAGTCCGGCCTTGTCGGTCACCTGCGCCAGCTTGCGGTACATCTCGATGCGATGGTGCGGCTCGGGCACGTAGCGGAGGGGGAGACACGCCGAGGCAGAGCGCGAGCCGTGAGGCGCGCGGGGCGGAGCGGGGGGCGTCGTTTTGGGTTTCGCGTCCGTTCGAGCCGGAGGCGGGGCGTCGGGTTGCGGCGCCTCATCGGTCGCAGGCGAGACGGGGGCCTCGCGCTCCGGTTCCTCATGCCCGACGGGGCTGAGATCGAGGAAATCGAAGCGGACGGAGACGGTTCTGAGCGGCTTGAGCGGCTCGCCCTTGAGGGCTGCGATGCTGTGTTTGAGGAGACGGCAGTAGAGTTCGAATCCGACGGCGGTGATGTGGCCGCTTTGTTCCGGACCAAGCAGATTGCCGGCGCCGCGGATTTCGAGGTCGCGCATGGCGATTTTGAATCCGCTACCGGGGGACGAGAACTGGCGCACGGCGCTGATGCGTTTGCGGGCGTCGGCGAGCAAACCGGCGTGACGCGGGATCAGGAGGTAGGCGTAGGCTTGATGCTTGTAGCGTCCGACGCGCCCACGGAGCTGGTAGAGGTCCCCCAGGCCGAACCGGTCGGCGCGATCGATGATGATGGTGTTCGCGTTGGGGATATCGATGCCGCTTTCGATGATGGTGGTGGACAGGAGGACATCGATTTCGCCGTTGACGAATTGGGTCATCACCTCTTCGAGGGCGTCGGCGTGCATCTGGCCGTGGCCGACAGCCAGGCGGGCCTGGGGGACAAGCTGCCCCAACCGCTTCGCGACGGCCTCGATATCAAGAATACGATTGTGCAGGTAGAAGACCTGGCCGCCGCGATTCAACTCGCGCTGAATCGCGTCGCGAATCAGGCGCTCGTCATACGGGGCGATGACGGTCTCGACGGGGAGGCGGTCCTGGGGCGGCGTCTCGATCGTGCTCATGTCGCGGGCGCCCGTGAGCGCCAGGTAGAGGGTACGCGGAATGGGCGTCGCGCTCAGGGTGAGCACGTCGACCATGTGGCGAAGCTGTTTGAGCCGTTCCTTGTGCACCACGCCAAAACGCTGCTCTTCGTCGATCACCACCAGGCCGAGGTCCCTGAACGCGACGTCGGGTTGAACCAGCCGATGGGTGCCAATGACGATATCGACGCCCCCGACGGCGAGGTCACGGAGGATGCGGTTCTGCTGGCGGCGCGTGCGAAACCGCGAGAGCAGTTCGACTCGCACCGGGTAATCGGCCATCCGCTCGCGGAAGGTGTTGTAATGCTGTTGCGCGAGGACGGTGGTGGGAACCAGAACGGCGACCTGCCGGCCCGCGAGCACCACCTTGAAGGCGGCTCGGATGGCGACCTCCGTCTTGCCGAAGCCGACATCGCCGCAAATGAGCCGGTCCATCGGGCGCGGACGTTCGAGATCCTGTTTTGTCGCCTCGATGGCGCGCAGTTGATCCGGGGTTTCCTCGTAGACGAACGCGCTCTCGAACTCGATCTGCCAGGGCGCGTCCGGCGGAAAGGCGGAGCCTGACTGTGCGGACCGGGCGGCCTGGAGGCGGAGCAGTTCGGCGGCAAAATCGCGGACGGCCGCATTGGCCTGGGCTTTGGCTTTGAGCCAATGGCTTCCACTCAGAGTGTTGAGCGGAGGACGCGCCCGCCCCGCGCCGACGTACTTGCTGACCAGGTGGGACTCGGTCACCGGGACATACAGTTTGGGCGCATCTTCCTCCGGACCGCCCGGCGCATACTCGATCACCAGGCATTCCTCGCCGCCCGACCCATCCCCTGGCTCTTCAGAATCCGTTGTCGCCCCTTTGCGTCCGCGACCGGCCGGCAGGCGTTGCAGGCCCAGATAGCGGCCAATCCCGTACTGCAAGTGAACCACGAAATCGCCTTCGGCCAAATCGGTGAAGTCAATGTCAAAGGCCGAACGCATGGCGGCGGCGTGGGGCGATTTGAGTCGGCGTGGGCGCTGGACCTTGTACCGGCCGAAGATTTCGGCGTCGGTGACGACGACGACCCGTGCGGTGTCGCAGAGGAAACCGCGGGAGAGCGTTCCCAGGCGGGTCTCGAATTCGCCGAGTCCAAACTCGCGGCAGAGTTCGGAGAGTCGTTGCTGTTCGCCTGTGTTGTTGCAGAAGACCTCGACCGCAAAACCCTGCCGCAACCATCGGTGGAGCTGAGTGAAGAACTGGCGTCGCTGGGCCTCGGCGACCTGCGGGTCAGGTTGGCGATCGCCCAGGGGACGATACGCATCGAGCGACGTGAAGGTCAGGTTCGCCTGGTTCGGATCGTGAGTCGCCGGGTCGAGTGCGGTGCCCGTCCCATCGAGCGGATGACCGTCGGGTGCGCTTCCATGCCCAAACTCGGTCTCGATCAGAGCGATGCGGGTGAGAGCGCGGGCCTCGAAACCCGCTTGGACCTGGTCCCAATCGACGTGGAAAGGATCCCCGGGCGGGACCTGTTCGGCATAGAGCTCGGCCTGTTCGTCCAGGGCCATCGGATCGCAGAACACCACCAGGGCGTCGGGGCCAAGGTGATCCAGGAAAGAGGCAAGGCGCGCCTCAGACTCCGGGAGGGGGGTGCCTGGATGATGGAATCCGGCGGATGTTCGTTGTGCCGGATTCGGCGCAGTGGCCCCGTCAGGCAGGGCGTCGGCGTTCGAATCGCGCGCGCTTCCGACATGCGCAGAGGCGTCCAGGAGTTGACGCAGGAGGCCGATCTCACCGGCGGGAGCGAGCGTAATCTGCTCGATCTCCTCGCGCGAGATTTGTGTGTGCGGATCGAAGAACCGGAGCGATTCGAGGGTGTCGCCAAAGAACTCGAGCCGGACCGGCCACGGGCTGGTCAACGGGAAGACATCGACGATGCCGCCCCGCAGGGCCAGTTCGCCCTTTTGCGTGACTTGCGCCTCGGGTTCATAGGCCTGGTCCTCGAGCCATTCGATCAGATCGAGCGGGGCCAGACTGTCCCCGCGCCGCAGGACGCGATGGTGCGCCCTGAGCCAATCGGACGGGAAAGTGCGCTGGAGCAATGCGCCGACCGACGCAACCACCAAGGGCGCGGGAGGGATTCGCTCCACCGGTGCGGGCTGGTGTTGTGGGCCGCCGGTGGTCAGCGTCGAGGCGGAGCCCGGGGCCGGGGACCCGGCGGGTCCGGCCTCCGAGCTGCCGACGCGTTCCCGGGGGCGAATCGATCGTTGGCGGTGTTCAGCCAGGGCGACGAGGGTCTCGAGGCGCTCGCTGATCACGTCGGCATGCGGCAATTGGCCCTGGTGGGGCAGGGATTCCCAGGCCGGGTAGAAGAGCGCACGGGGAGTCGGGCCGGGCCGGGCCGGGTCCGCCGGTGCGTCCGCTGCCAGCCATGTCAGGAGGTCCTGATGAAGGCTTTCCTGGGCCTTGAGGTCAGTGGTCACGACCACGATGGGGCGGCGGGGGAATTGTCTGCGGAGCAGCGCCGAAACGAACGGCCAGGCGGACGAGGCAACGGCGTTGAGAGACAAAGCTCCGCCCTGCGCGATCCTTTCGGCCATGGCCTGAGCGGGCGGCGTCGCGCTGATCAGGGCAACGACATCGCGCGTTGCCTTCGGACTTGGTTCAGAGGTCAATCCAAGGGGACGTACTGGACACAGACGGGCGCGCCGATGCTGACGGTGACGCCGGCGGGCTGCAGAAGACCTCGCTCGGGATGGATTCGGAACAAGACGAGATTGTCCGATCCCTGGTTTGCCGCCCAGAGCCATGCGCCGGTGGGATCGATCGCGAAGTTGCGCGGGACCTTGCCCTGGGTCGGGACGTTTGCGACGCGTTCGAGCGTGCCGCGCTGCCGGTCACGGGCGAACACTGCGATGCTGTCGTGGCCGCGGTTCGAGCCGTAAACGAACTGACCGGTCGGGTGCACTTCGATCTCGGCGGTCCAGTTGTTACCGTCGAAACCGTCCGGCAGTGTCGACACAGTCTGCACTTCAGCGAGCGTCGCTTTCGCGCTGTCATAGGCGTAAACGGTGACGGTCGAGGACAGTTCGTTGATGACGTAGGCGTGTTTGCCATCTGGGGCGAAGGCCAGATGACGCGGTCCAGACCCTGGCTTGACGGCGGCATGGGGCGGGTCATGGGCTGTGAACTCGCCCTTCGCAGCATCGAGCCGGTAGATCATGAGCCGGTCCAGGCCGAGGTCCGGCACGATCGCGACGCGATTGGCGGCATCGAGCGTGACGCCATGCGCATGCGGGGCTTCCTGGCGCTGCGCGTTCACGCTCGATCCATGGTGTTGATGGAACGACACCGCCTCGCCGAGCGCGCCGTTGCCTTGAATCGGCAACAGGGCCGCGCTCCCGCCGCCGTAGTTTGCCACCAGCACCCATTTGCCCGTGGCATCCACCACGAGATGACAGGGTCCGGGACCGCCGGACGACACCTGGTTGAGGAGGTCGAGCTTGCCCGTTGCACGGTCGATGCTGAAGGCGCTGACGCCCCCGGCCTTCTTGCCCTGGAACGTCGCCAACTCGCCAACGGCATAGAGGAACCGTTTGTTGGGGGCTAGGGCCAGGAAGGTGGGGTGGGCCGTTTCAGCCGCCAGAAACGGTGTCTCGGCCCGGCCATCTTTGGCGTTGAAGCGAAAGGCATGAATGCCCGCGCTCTTGGGGCCGGTGTAGGTCCCGACATAGACCAGATAGTCAGTCGATTTGGCCAGCGCACCGGGTGTCCAGGCCATCCAGGCGAGCACGAGCGAGGTGCAGCCAGCCATGAGCGGACCGAGCTTGAATGAGGGCGTCTTTGCCTGCCGCGTGCCGTTGTGTGCATCCTCAGTTCGGCCGGGAGAGGCTGTCGCTTCGCGTGGCGTTGAGTTGCCCGAGTTCATAGCTCCGTCCAAGCTCCCGGCACGGGCACCGGGTATCGGCCCTGGGCATCCGCCACGATTGGCGGGGGGCTGTCGGTGGTCAGTTGATCGATGTTCGGGCAGAACTGGAAACTCGAGTTCATCGCCTCGTCCCACGTCACCACGCGGCCCATGTGGACCGCCGCTCGCCCCATCATGTCGGCGAGATTAGACCGTGCGGCGCGGACGGCTTCGTTGTGTGGGCGGTCGAGGCGGATGGACTCGAGCAGGGCATCCCACTCCGCCTGCCAGGGTGAGACGTCCTCCTTCGGTGCCCGCCAGGCGATGTTGTCGTTGGCGCAGCGCTGGTCGCGGTAAGTGTGGACGGTGCCTTCATGGATGTTGCCGGAGAACTGGGCGGCGCAGCGTGTGCCGTGCAGGTAGGTGGCGAACTCCTCGTGGCATTTGGGCAGCCAACGCACCACATCGGTCGCCTTTGTGCCGTCGGCAAACGTCCACTCGATCGCCAGCGAGTCGAGGTTCTGGCCGCAATCGGCGCTGTTGGCCGCCCGGCCCCCGACGCCGTGGGCTGTCACGGGCCATTCGCCCTTGAGCCAGCAGATTTCGTCGATCTGATGGATGTTCATCTCGGCAAAGAGACCGCCGGAGACCCAGAGAAAGTGGACGAAATTCCGAATCTGCCAGTGCAAGTCCTTCTCGGTCTCCGGGCGCGGCCCCAGCCAGCCGCACGGCTGCATCCGGTACGCGCGGATGAGTTGGATTTGCCCGAGTTCGCCCTCGCGGATGCGGCGGATCAGTTCCTGACGGTTCTTCGAGTGGCGGCACTGGAGTCCGGCGGCGATCTTGAGATTCTTCGCCACGGCGGCTTCGCCGGCCCGGATGACGCGGCGCACGCCCGGAGGATCGGCGGCAAAAGATTTCTCCATGAACACGTTCACACCGCGCTCGACGGCGTACTCCAACTGGCCGGGACGAAAGCCCGCATACCCGCACAGCATGGCGATGTCACCCGTCCCCGGGCGAAGCGTATCGATGGCCTTGCGCCAGCCGTCGAAGCCCACGAAGCGGCGGTCGGGGGGCACATCCATGCGGTCGGCATACTTGGCGTGAAGATTCTCATAGGAACTGGACAGTCGGTTCTCGAAAAAGTCGGCCATCGCCACGAGCTTGACCGGCCCCTGCTTCGACTCGAAGGCGTCCGCCGCCGCGCCGCTGCCGCGTCCGCCGCATCCGATCAACGCCAGGCGGATGGTGTTGTCTTCGGCGGCATGGACGGCGGGGATGGATATGCCCGCCAGGGCGGAGACGGCGACGGCCTTGCCGCTTTGGGCGAGAAACTGGCGACGTGAGCAGGCCGCCTCGCTCGAAGCCGATGGGTGGTGAGAAGGGTGTTCGGTGTGAGTCGGCGTAATGTGATTGTGCATGCGGATGTTGTCGCCTCATGCAGCCGCGTTGTCGAGACGGATTCGAAGGGCTGGGCTGCGCCGCGCCCGTCGCCGGTCTGGCGTGCCGGCGCAGGCAGGCGGCAGGCAGGGCTCACCAGGCGACAGAAGACCGGCAACCACACGATGCACCGCTTGCTGAGAGTGCATCTGAACGGTGTCGGTGGGAATCGAGTATGCGCCGCGTGGGGGCACGCGGCCTACACAGGCACCAACCCGATGCACCGTCTTTTGACAGTGGGGTATTTTTTGACTTGAGTCCTGGGCTCGATCGAGTGCAAGGTTCGGCCAGTCAAGACAACAGGTGCGGATCGCTTCATAACAAGCCAGGAGAATCAACTGTGAACACACATGCGACTTTGGGTTGTGCGCATCTGCGATTTTTCGGGGGTAGGCTGGGAGGCGGCTTGAGCCGCT
>DAOOQY010000208.1:0-7090 GCA_035389025.1 Verrucomicrobiota bacterium | reverse complement strand
CGAGAAGACCGAGTATCTGGATTTCAAGGGCACCTTCGACTACACAATCAGCTACTCGGCGGTGTTGGGAGGAAAAGGCGGGGGCAGCCCTGACCCTGTTTCGATACCAACAGCCTGGCTCTTTGCGGAGTTTTCAAAGGGAACGCTGGACACATATGGCACCGCTTACGACTACGGCGTTTCAGCGGATGCCGACCAGCTTCAAAACGCGATTTGGTATCTCGAGGATGAGATTGCTGAACCTGGCACCAGTACGTTGGCGTATGCCTTAATCCAACTCGCGTACAAGCAATCTGGCAAGAATAAGTCTTACAATGCCAGTGGAGAGTACGGCGTGTATGTCATTAATCCAACCTGGCGGCAGAACAGCTACGGTCTTGCAGTGGGTTCCCCGGCGCAGTCTGTGTTGGCGATCCCGGATGGAGGTGCGACTTTGGCACTCATGGGCCTAAGCCTGGGCGGACTGGCCTTCTTCGCCCGCCGCAAGAGCACGTAACAGGCTTGCGTCTCAATTCACGTTTCTCCGAGAAGGGCAGCGATGCTGCCCTTCTCCGTTTTGAACGCAAAGCCGCAGGCGCTCAGATGCAAAGGACCTGCCGGCAAGGGTCCGAACTATCATGGTTCGGCCGAGGTTGTGCCGCCCCGTGGCAAGTTCAGCCGAGTGACTTAAGTGAGTGTAAATTCTACCGACACAGCCCGTTCGCCTTTGATCATGTTCAATCTACTTATCATCAAGTAATTGCATCATGAAAGGTCCTTGGATGGGTTCCCTGAGTCCGTGGAATGTCGGCTTTGATTACATCGAATGCGCACAAGTCACGATGACAAGCATGTTCTGGACGCCTCATTAGTTGCTTGTGACTAAACACTTACACATCGATAGAAACGGATGTTCAAGTGTTGGCATGAACGTTGCTTTAGGCCGTCCGTTCGTATGTGTTTCGCGTCGCTGAAGGCGCGATCATACGGATAGTAGCAGTGGAAACTCGATTGAAGACACATATCATGAGAACCAGAATGCGACACATGCCGGCCTTGGTCTGGGCAGCGGGAGTGGTCCTGGGTGCGACGGTGCGTGCCGACTACATCCCGATCCAAGTGATCAACGACACGTCAAGAATGCTGACCATTTCATTCAGCGTTTCCGGCATCGCCCAGAGCGGTCTGGCGGGAGCGATCAAGATGGACGTTAACAGGCCAGGTGGAGGGGGCGTCTACGCTGGGGATTCGGAAGTTTTCTGGACTTACTGTCTGGATGTCGCCCCGAACCTCTACCTGGGCTACACGTACAATTTCGAGCCGAAGGAATTCCCCAATCCCCAGAACCCTCCGCCGAGTCCCGGTTGGGTGACGGACGGCATCTACAAAGCCGCTTACCTGTTCAATACGCAGCACGACATCGCGGATGCCAACCCCCCGGTTGACAGGGAGCATGCTGCAGCTCTGCAGGTGGCGATTTGGGAGTGCCTCTACGACACGACGTTGAACCTTGCTAATGGTGTCTTCGCGCTAAGCACAACGGGAAACGTGGCAACGTATGCGCAGCAGTACCTTGCCTTGGTGCAGAACGGTGCGCCGATCAAGTACACCTCGACTTGGCTCGATCCCAAAGAAGCGACTCAGAGTCTGCTTTACAGGCCCGTGCCCGACGCAGGCAGCACGCTTGCCATGCTGGGCATCGCGACGCTCGGTGTCTGTGCGATTCGAAGCAGAAACAGGGGCTGATCGAGAGTTTGATCCAGCCAAAATCTTCTCATACACCGCCGGGTGAATGTCCGGCGGTGTTTCGTTTCCTCTGGCCGCTACCGGCCCACTGGTATCGAGACAGACTGATCTCCGCCCTCACCGGACGCGTCCGTGGCGCAGAGGCTGGCCGGGGCGCGCGCCGGTGACCTGGCCGTCTTTGACCACAGGCACGCCATTCACCAAGACAAGCGGGATGCCTTCGGGGTAATGATGCGGGTCGTTGTATGTGGCCGTGTCCCGAATGGTTGCCGGATCGAATGCCACAACATCGGCCCAGGCCATGGGGCGCAACTGGCCGCGGTCCTCGAGTCGGAAGGTGGCGGCCGGCAGACTGGTCATCTTGCGGATGGCGTCTTCGAGACGGAGCACTTCGAGTTCGCGCACGTACCGCGCGAGCACGCGCGCGTTGTTGCCGTAGCCCCGCGGATGGGGAACGCCCTGGCCGAACCGCCGCACGCTGCTGTCCGAGGCGATCATCGTGTTGGGATGGCGCATGAAGACTTCCAGATCCTGCTCGTTGATCCCGTGGAACACGCCGTCCGCCCCACCCCGAAGCTCGACGTCGAGAATGAGTTCGATCTGGTCTTCGAGCGTGTCGCTTCCGCGGCGGGCGCGGGCGGCTTCGACGACATTCAGACCGTTGAGGGACTGGTCGTGTTTGCAGAACGCAATCACGGCATAGGCGTAGTTGGTCCGGCCACCGCGATCGAGGATGCGTTTCATGCCGGCAATGACATCGGCTTTCGATGCCGGATCGGCCAGACGCCGGGCAAAGCCCGCCGCGCCCCCCTCGAGGGCCTCGTCCGGGATGAGCTGGCTCAGGCCCGTGCTGGCGGCTGTGTACGAGTATTGGTCCTGGGTGATGTCGAGCCCCTCGGCCCGAGCCCGTTCGATGGCATCGAGCACGGCGTCAGCCTGGCCCCAGGACGCCGGGCCTGACAGTTTGATGTGCGAGACCTCAGCCGGTAAACCGGCCTCGCGCGCGACGCGGAACACCTCGTCGAGTGCCGGGAAGATTTCGCGTCCTTCGTTGCGCATGTGACTGGCATACAGTCCGTCATGCGCCGCCACGACTCGAGCCAACTCGACGATCTCGGGCGTCCGCGCAAAGCTTCCAGGCGGATAGATCAGTCCGGTGGACATGCCGATTGCGCCGTCGCGCATGGCCTGGGCGACCTCGGATTCCATGCGCGCCAACTCGTCCGCGGTCGGCTCGCGGTCGAACGAGCCGCCCATGACGCGGCCGCGGACCGTCCCATGCCCGACGAGCGTGGCGGTGTTGATGGTGGCACCCGTCCGCTCGATGTCGGCGAAGAACCGGCCCACGTCCGGCGCGGATTCACCGCAATTGCCCGTCACCACAGTGGTGACTCCCATGCGAATGAAGTTCTCGGCCAACGGTTGCTCGGCCAATTCATCGACGTGCGTATGAACGTCGATGAAGCCGGGAGCGATCACCAGGCCGCGCAGGTCGAGTTCCGCCTTGGACTGGCCTTCGACCCGGCCCACGACGGCAATGCGACCGTCCTTAACAGCCACATCAGCGAAGAAGGCCGGGTTGCCCATGCCGTCGACCACGCGTCCGTGGCGCAGGACAAGATCGAAATCGGCGGCAGTCCCTCCGGAGCCCAGTGTCATCAGCAACGACGCAGCAGTTGCAGCAGGCCAGAGTCTCATCCGGCGATTATGAGGACCACGGGCTTCGGCACAAGACATTCCCCGGATCGGTCAACCGCCGCATCAATGCCTGCGCCGGCCTCGACGCCGGAGGGGCGACGCCCGCGTGCCGGCATCCAGCAAAGGCAATCATCAGCGCCGTCTCACGACGGCGGCTACGATCTCTGATCTCTGACCTCTGACCTCTGCTCTATCATTAGCGCCGTCTCACGACGGCGGCTACGCGCGCTTTTCACGCCAGGGGCTGCGACGGGTAGTCGCGGACGTAAGTCCGCGCTGACTCGCTCCAGCAAAGGCAATCACCAGCGCCGTCTCACGACGGCGGCTACGCGCGCTTTTCACGCCAGGGGCTGCGACGGGTAGTCGCGGACGTAAGTCCGCGCTGACTCGCTCCAGCAAAGGCAATCATCAGCGCCGTCTCACGACGGCGGCTACGAGATCTGACCGCTGCCCTCTGACCTCTGACTTCTGACCTCTGACCTCTGCTCTATCCTCAGCGTCTTTGTCAGGCCGCCCAAGGCGGAGGGTCCTTGAGCCGATAGAGGATTTCGCCGGCTTTCGGTACCATGAGAATGCCCTCGGCCTCGCGTCCGGCGAAATCCTCGGGGCGGAGGCTGTCGGGATCGCGGTAACCGAGGTTGACTGAGCGGCAGAGGGACTCGGGGATGCGTGTGGCGAGGGTGACACGTGCGCGCGGATGTTCGACGCCATTTTCGAATGTGCCCAACCCGCGCACATGGGTCGAGTGGGCGAGAACGCCCCAGGGATAGTCCTTGAACCGGTCCCACTGCCGCATGAAGTAGTCGCGGCAATGATAGCCGACCTCGGCGATATGGCGTCCGTGGGTGGCGGAAATCTCGGCGATGTGGGGCGCGTAGATGATGAGTTCGCCGCCGTCCGCAAGCACCGGTTCGAGTTTGTACATGCACTTGCCGGCTGTCCAAAGCTCGTCGTACATCCGCGGCGCGCAGGCCAGGATTGTGTGGAAGGGGTGGTCTTTGTAGCGGATGTGAAGGGCATGGGAGAGATCGCCGGCGGCGTCCCAGGCGGCCTCGGGCGTGCCGGCAAACAGACCCGCCAGGCCTTCGCCCTCGACCACCATCGCAAAGCAGAGCTTGGGCACCTGTACCAGCGCGGCGGCACGATCCACCACACGCCGCACCGGCGTCCACTTGTGGCCAATGACTTTGGGCGTCGTGATCACCGCCCCAAGCCAGTGGAAGAAGTTGAGGATGCGCGGGCCGCTCACCCCGGGGAACAGGTACTTGTTGCCGCCGGAGAACCCGACAACTTCGTGCGGAAAGACCGGACCGACGATGACGATCTGGTCGTAGTCGAACAACCGGCGGTTGACTTCGACACTCACGTCCATGGCGAACAGGCCGCCGCTGAGCGCATGAATCTCCTCGGACGGTATGGCGCCGATGTCGCGCAGCGCCTGGGGATCGTCCCACGCATGGTTGAAGAAGCGCACGCCCCGAAAACGCGTCTGGCGCTCGGCGATCGAAATATCGAGTCGCTCGCACATGGCCGTCTCGGTCATCGGCTGGTGCGTGCCCAGCGCCACGAGCACGTCGAATGCCCGAGTGGCCCGCCCCAGAGCCGCGTGGAGCGCCTTGAACAGCAAGCCGACCGGAGCCGTTCGTGTGCTGTCCGGGACAATGAGCAGAACGCGCCGGCCCGCGAAGTCCGCCTCCGGACATGCCTGGGCGACCAGGGTATGGACCTGGTCGGAGGTCAGCAGTTGACCGGCGGGCGCTTCGAGTCGGAGAGGCGGATTGGACAGACTCATTGCGAGCGACTGTGCGATGTCAGCCAGCATCGGGAAAGGCAAAACAGTGGAGGCTTTTCTTATCCGCATGGCTGACATCTTGAGAGATTTGACCGCCCTGGGCACTGACGGGGTATAAACATGCGGGTTAGCCGTTCACAGTTGGCGCGAGGCTCGGTGTGTGGTCCATCCTGTGTGATCCACCTTGCCGGTCGGGAGAGTTCCGGGCTAGGTTCGCCCGCGACATGACTGACTTGCCGAAACCCGAATTGATCATCACGCACGAAAGCGACCTGGACGGCTTGGTGTCAGGCGTTTTGCTGCAGCGCCTGGCTCGGCGCCTTTTTGGTGTCGAGGTGCCGCTGCTGGCCTATCACAACCATGCGTGGCGGCAACGCCCCCTGCCCGAATCGGCCGCGTGGGTCTGCGACCTCGGGTTCGACAAGCGACTTGACCGACCGGACTGGCTAGTCGTGGATCATCACGAGGCCGAGGCCGTTCCGCAAAAGGCGCGGCTGATTCTGGACCCCGGCAAGTCGGCGGGCCTTCTCGCGTACGATCTTTGCCGGCAGCACGGGCTCGAATCGCCGGCCCTCGATCGGCTGGTCCATCTCAACAATGTTGCCGACCTGTTCCTTGTGGACGATCCGGAATTCGATCTGGCGAACGACTACGCCAGCCTCGTCAAGGTCTACCAGTTCTGGAACCTGCACGCCCTGATCGGCGGCGAACTCGAACGCCTGGTGGACCATCCGCTGCTCGAAGTCATGGCAGCAAAGCGCCGCATCGAGAACCCGCTCGGCTTCGAGTGGAGCCGGACCCACGTGAGCCGCCTGAGCGACGCCGTCGGGTACGTCGACACGATCGTCGGCAACAGCAACCTGATCGTGCACCAACTCCTCAGCACCCAGGCCACGCCCTACACGGTGCTCTTGACCCTCCTGCGCCGGGGCAACGGAACGGTGGTCGCGAGCCTGCGCAGCCGCAACGGCGAGGCCCTCAAGACAGCCGCCTGCCTCCAGGGAGGCGGCCATCCCAATGCGGCTGGCGCCACGCTCCCGCGCTCCGTGCAGCACATCCCCGATGCCATCGCGTACCTGGCCAAGGTGCTCAACCCGCAGCCGCCTGCCTCCGCGGCCGCCGGCGGACTCGAGAGCCTCTTTGTCGGGGGGGCTGGCGCCGGTGCAGACCGGACCAGGAAGAGTTGAGAGGCGTTGGTCGAAGCTACCTGCTCTGCCCTCCTGGTTCCTTCCCAGCACCGTCACCTGCGCACTGTGCAGATTCCTTGTCGCGATCGCGACACGAAATCCGTGCATTTTGGATGCAATCCTTTGCAATTCAATGACCGTGGTGAAATGCTTTGCGAGCGGACGATTGCCTTGCGGCATCGGACCGGACTGATAGCTTGCAGTCATGCAACTCGAGCGGCTTCTCGCGGTTTATGTGTTGAGTCTCCTGTCCTCGTTGCCGATCCAGGGTCAGTCCGCGCCTGCACCCGCCTTCCCGCCCGGCAGACAAACACGCCCGGGCTGGGAACCGGAACGTCTGCCACGGATTCTGGTGGGCGACAGCCGGCGTTTCCTGACCGACCGCGGTCAGCCTTTTGCGCCAATGGGCGTGAATTACTTCCGGCCCGGCACAGGATGGGCGCCGCAAGTCTGGAGACAATTCGATCCCGACGCCACCCGGAAGGACTTCGCGCGACTCAAGGAACTCGGCGCGAACTGCGTGCGGGTGTTTCTCACGTTCGGTTCCTTCTACACGGAACCGGGCGTCCTGTCGGAGGATGGCCTGGCCAAGTTCGATCGGTTCCTGGCTCTTGCGGAGGAGGCGGGGCTCTATGTGCATCCGACCGGGCCGGACCATTGGGAGGGGCTCCCGCAATGGGCGCGTGGG
>DAOOQY010000207.1:0-7091 GCA_035389025.1 Verrucomicrobiota bacterium | reverse complement strand
AATTCGTTAAGTCCCTATTCTCCAATCACCCCCTCCCAGCTCAGAACCGCCCTGCTCGTTGGCGGCAGCTCCGCCGCCCCCGATAACATATCGGCCACCGCCGGCCTGACCGCGACCGTGTCTCCCTCCGCTTACACCAAATGGTCCGGATAGGGACACACAGGAGGCACACCGGCCGTGTCGGCACGCTGATCCTCGCTGATGAAAAGCGCCTCGCACTTCTGGGCCAGGACCCGCAGCGCGTCCTTCTCGGCGGCTGTCGCCGGTTCGTACGTCTTCGCCGCGGCAATCGACTTGTCCAGCAAATCGAGGTAGGAAGGCGGAATGCCGGTGATGACCCCCCGCAGCGAGAGGGAGAATCGAAGGGCCAGCGACACCTCCTCGGGCGTCTCGGTCGTGCGATACCACCAGGACCGCGTCCGCGGCACGTCCTTGGACCACGCGCCCATCGACAGCGGTTTGATCGCAATGACCGCCGAACCGCGCTTGGCCGCCGCATCGATCACCGCCCGCCCGAAATCCCGCAGGTAGTAGTCGGCGAAACTGATGGGAAACATCACGGTCTCGAACGCATGGGCTTCGAGCGCGGCGAGCGCCGCCTTGGTGCTGTGAGCCGAGAAGCCAAACCACTTCACCTTCCCCTCGTCGCGCGCCGCCAGGAACGTCTCGAACGCCCCGCCGGGCCCGAACGCGCGCTTGACTTCATCGACCGTCACCAGGTGATGAAGCTGGTACAAATCGAAGTGATCGGTCTGCAGTCTCTTCAGCGAACGTTCCAGTTCGGTCCGGGCCCCTTCCTTGTCGCGCGCCTTGGTCTTGCAGCCCAGAAACACCTTGCTCCGATCGAGCTGGCGCAACGCGGGTCCGAGCTTGATTTCGCACTCGCCGTCATTCCCGTAAGCGGGCGCCACGTCGTAGTAGTTCACACCCCGATCGAAGGCCTCGCGCACCGCCTTGTTCGCGCCCTCCTGGTCCACTCGGATCAGGCCGAGGCCTGGAAAGCCAACGATCGAGACCTGCTGCCCCGTCCGGCCGAGGACACGCCTCGGCAGACCCGCAACGCGCCCCACGATGTCGTCGTCGGTCTTGAAATCGGCCAACAACCGTTCGAGGCCCAGGCCACCGGCGGCCGTCACGCCGCCGACCATGCGCAGGAAGTTTCGTCGTTTCATGGAGATACCGGTTTGAGCAGGAGATAATCGAGCCCGAACATGTACGCCTTCTCGGCCTTGTCGTTGGCGCCGACAATCGTGACGGAGAACTCGTTCTCGCCCTCCTTCAACGTGTAAACGCCGAGGTCCATCTCCTTGCTCGGTTCCACGGTGGGATTGTAGAAATCGATCGGATCGCCAGTCTTCTGCCCGTTGACCGCCAGTCGATGAATGCCATAGTCCCGGGCGCGCAGGAAATGGCCCAGAACGCGGTACCGGCCTTGCTTCGGCGCCGGGAAACCAACGGTGAGGACATCCCCGGGCTTCATGCCCGCATGCCACCAAAGGTGACTCCCCCCGCTGACGCCGTCCCAACCCTGCGGCTCAGCCGTGCCCGCCACACGCACGATCCGCATCCCCTCACCCTCGATCGCGCCCGCCACACGCGGCACGACATAGACGGGCATGGAGCGCAGTTCAGTGTCCTCGGCACGGATGGCTTTGAAGCGGTCGGTCGCCCCGGGACGGGCGTACCAGTAGGCCACGACCGCCATGTTGACCTTGCAGGTCTCGTTCCAGTGCCAGAGTTCCATGTCGAACTTGAAATCGCGCGTGAATGGAATCCGGTCCAAAATGTGGAAGCGGTTCACGCTGGTCCGCCCGTAGTTGTTGGGGCCGTCGCACCGGGGCTGGGCATGGTAGGCGTGCGTGAAAAGGCCGGGCCAACACCACGCATAGCCGTAGTAGTCCTCCGTCCCGGTCCCGAAGTGGCTCGGAAAGGCCTCGCCATCGACGTAAATCTTCTCGTCGCCTTCGCCCCACCAGTCCTTGACCGGATTGTCGATGGCAAACGCCACCCCGACAAACACCCCGCGCCCTTGCGCCGTCAAATAGTTCCAGTCCTGCATCGGACGCGTCGGCACATCGAACTCAGCCCGCCACTTGGCGTGCAAGTGCATCGACGACTCGGTCCAGCGATAGTCGCTCACGGTCATCTCACCCGAAAGGGTCACGTCCTGCCCGCTGTGATTCGTCAACTCGATCACCGCCGAATCCTGAAACGGCGCGACCCAGTGGCAGTACATCGTGCCGTCCTCGGCCATCCCCAGCGGCAGCGAAGCATACGGATTGATGCCGGGCGCGCTGCCGAAGAAGTCGCCCAGCGGGCTTGCGATTGTCGCCTGGCCATCGAACGTGACTTTCAGGACCAAACCCCGCAATGCGGCTTCCAGATCGCCGGCCTGCGCGCGCAGAACAACCCGGGTGATCGCCGCAGGGCCGTAGAACGTCTGGCGCAGTTGGTCGCCCCCGCCCACAACGATCTCGAAAGGCGTCACCTGCCCGTCCGCCGTGGTGGCCGAGCGCGGCTTCTCGAGCTGGGCGGCCAGCCGATCAAGCCGCGACGCCAGAGTCTGCAGATCCCCGCGATCGAACGTCTTGACATTCGTCCCCTCCGGATAGGTGCGGTAGTTCACATGATAATAGAAACCGCCCTTGTCGCTGGTCACCTTGCAACTCCGCGCGTACGGGATCGGCAGGTAAAGATTCCACCCCTTGCTGTACTCGCCCGCAATGGGGCGTGGCAGCCCGGGGAACTTGCCGCCCAGAAGATCGGGCATCGCCGCTTCAATTACCGGTTCCTCGGCGCCGTCCAGGTATATCCGCACCGTGCCCGCCGGGTTGGCCGACCAGATTCGCACCAGGGCGCCCGGACCCGCCGCGTCGACCATGACGAACTCCTCGCGTCCGGCCCGCTGCTCCGTGCGCAGAAAATGCCCCGCGTCGGCATTCGCAAACCAATCCTCGGTCGGCGACTTCGATTTCCGGTCATAGGACGAGAACTGCTTGCAGGTGTAAGCCGGATTCGGGAACTCCGCCAGACCCGCCAGGTCGGTCATTTGCTCGACCAGCGACGCCGTCGTGATCCGCTGCGAACTCGCCGCAAGCATGGTCGCCGACACCAGGCAGGCCGCGGCGGTCAACAGCCCCCCTGCCCCAACCCGGTTCCGGCGGCGGCGCAGGGTGAGAACGTGTCGGTGCCCCACGCCGGTCGCGGCGGCGGCGAATGCAGCGAATGGATTCATAGTGGACGCGAGTCTGCGGATTCGAGCGCGAGAATCAAGACTCGAGACGCGTGTCGTGATCCGGAACCTCGGGAAGCCCATGCGGCTCGCGCCGGGACGCCGCCATGTCGGCCAACAATCGGGTCTCGAGGTCCTTGGCGGGATTGTGGCCCGCGAGTCGGAGCTTGACCAGGAATGCCGCCACCTCGACCAGCCGTGCCAAATCCCGGCCCGGAGCGACGGGAATGGTCACGTGCGGCACCTCGATGCCCAGCAGGGGAATCTTCTCCTGTTCGAGCCCCACGCGCTCGACATTGGCAACCTCGTCCCACGGCTTCAACGTGACCACCAAATCGACCCGCTTGTGGGTCCGAATGCTCTTCACGCCGAACATGTCGGCCACATTGATGATGCCGATCCCCCGCACTTCCATGAACTCGCGAATCCGCCGGTGCGCCGTTCCGATCACCTGCTGCCCGCCGCTGACGTGCAAATGCGTGATGTCGTCCGCCACCAGACTGTATCCGCGCTCGATCAAACCCAGCACGCACTCGCTCTTGCCAATGCCGGCCGCGCCCCGGATGATCACCCCGATCCCCAGAATGTCCACCATGCTCCCCATCTCGGTCCCCTGCGGCGCGCACAGCACGTCCAGCAACAGCGTGGCCTGGTTGATGAACCGCATCGTGACCTGCTGGCTCCGAAAGACCGGCAGGTTCGACCGCTCCGCCATCTCAAGAAAACCGCCATCCGGCCGGTAGCCGCGGCAGAACACAATGCACGGAACCCGATACGAGAGAAGCCGGCCCAGACGCTCGTTGCGGTCCGCCTCCGCCAAAGACTTCAGGAAGTGCATCTCGGCGTTCCCGAGGACCTGCACCCGGTGCTGCGCAAAGTACTTGGTGAATCCCGCCAGCACCAGCCCGGGCCGGTTGACGGTCGGCTCGCGGATCACCCGCAGCAGCCCCCTCTGCCCCGCCACAAGATGAAGGTCCAAAGCCTGCTGGTGCCGCTCGTAGAAATCGCGCACCGTGGCCTTCGGACGATTGGTCTGGCTCGACGATTCCATGGTCGCCTCCACTCACAGGTTGAACTCGGGTCCAAGATAAAACTCCCGCGCCTTGGGATCGTTCACCAGGAACTCCGCTGACCCCTCGCACAGCACTTCCCCCCGATGTATCAGGTACGCCCGATCCACCAGCTTGAGCGTCTCGCGCACGTTGTGATCGGTCACCAGGATGCCCAAGCCCCGCTCCCTCAAACGCCGCACGATCTTCTGCACCTCGTAAACCGCAATCGGATCGATCCCGCTGAACGGCTCGTCCAGCAACATCAGCTTCGGGCTGGTCACCAGCGCCCGCGTGATCTCCAGCCGCCGCTTCTCGCCGCCGCTCAGCGTGTAGGCCTTGCTCCCGGCCAGCCGCGTGAGGTCCAACTCGTCCAGCAAATACTTCAGCCGCAGGCCCCGCTCGTCCGCCCCCAGGCGGCACGTCTCGAGAATCGCCAGCAGATTCTGCTCGACGGTCAGCTTGCGGAACACCGAGGGCTCCTGTGTCAGGTAACCGATCCCAAGCCGCGCCCGCTGGTGCATCGCCAGACGCGTGATCGACCGCGCCTCGAAACGCACGTCCCCCGCCTCCGGATACACCAGCCCAACAACGATGTTAAACGTCGTGGTCTTCCCGGCCCCGTTCGGCCCCAACAAACCCACAACCTCGCCCGCGTCCACGTGGATCGAAACCCCGTTGACCACGCGGCGCCCCCGATACTCCTTCACCAGGCCTTCGGTCGTGAGCAGGCGGGCCCTCGCCGCCTGCGCAACCGCGGTCTCGGGCCGGGCAACCGCGCTCTCCGGCTGCGTCTGAGTCGTCGTTGCGGGCGTCATGGAATAATCGAGGGCAGGTTGATGAGGTTGGTCACGCCAGGCAAGGCTTTCCACTGCGACTTGAAGCGCCCGGCAATCCGGTACAGACCCGTCGCGCGATTCCACGTAATCGTCTCGGCCTCCGTGATCCGCCCCTCGGGCAGAATCACCGTCGGCCGCCCAAACAGACTCAGCAGGTCGTTGGTCCCCGTGAAAACGGCGCGCTCGGCCTGGACAACCCGGTCGTCCTGGCTCACCACGACATTGCGCTCCGCCGTCGCCAACTCGACAAGATTGCTTCGGCCCCAGAACCTCGCATCCAGAGCGTCGCACTGCAACCGCTTGACCACCGGATCGCGCCGCCCCTCCCGAATGTCCGTCTGCCGCGCATCCACGCCTCCCTCGGCCTTGAACCGCTCGAGCTGGCCCTCCGCATCGAATCCCGCCGTCATCGCGTCGCACTGGACCAGCTTGGCTGTGGTGCCGCCCCCTTTCCGAACCGCCGGCAGTTGCTCCAAACGCACGCCGCCCGAGGCCCGGACTTCACGAACGGAATTGCTGTAAAGCACCCCGAGAGCCGCGCACTGCAACTCGCCCAGTTTCGTCCGCCCGTCCAAATAATCCGCGCGCGTGCCCCCCTCGAATTGCAGCCAGGGCTCCCGATACTCGAGTTCGAGACTGCGAATCTCGACCACCTGGTTCGTCGCGAGCCCCAAACCGCCGCCCGGCATCACGCCTTCCAGACCCCGAACCGGCCCCGTCAGAGCCGTCACCGGGAGCCGCACCATGACCCCGTCGCTCACCCGGAACACTTGCCCCGCCAAATCATAGCGCATCGCCCCCCCCTCCAGGCTCTGACCGCCAGAGGACCAGACCGGATCACCCGTCAACTCGAGTCCGATGCCCTCCTGATAACGGGCGCGCCGCGCCGTGGCGCGACTCCGCTGCTCAGGATCCAACAACACCACGTTGGTCTCGGCCACAACACCGCGCACCGGCCCGTTGGTTGCAGGCAGGAGAATCGTGATCAGATTCGCCGAAAGCTCGATCAGCCGGTTCGTCGCACCCTCGCTCGGCCGCGGGCCAGGCCCCGGGATCGCCAACAGCCCGGGAGTTCCCCCCGCACCCAACGGAAAAACGATGCGCGCGTTACCGACCGCTTCGAGCACGTCGCGCCTGCGATCGAGGATAAACCGGTCCGCCGTTCCCTCACGCACACCCTCGCGATACCGCGGCTCGCCGCTCAACTCGACCGTCTCCCGCTGCCCGTCAACCTGGTAAACCGCCGTGCGCGCCGTGGTCTCCCCGCCCGTCGAACGGTCCACGATCTTCACGTCCTCTTCCGCCACCATCCGGTCTATCCCGCCCCGCGCCGACGGCACAATCGTCAGCCAACCACTGCTCATCCGGACACGCGGGTCCTCGACACGCACATGGCCGGAATAGACGATCAGATTGGACCGGTAGTTGAACCGGAACCGGTCAGAACTCACACGCAAGTCCTGCCCGCCCAGCGGATCCGCCACGCCGCCCACAGTCTCGGGCCGCCGCACCCGCGTCTCGACCCGGTTGGAGATCACCAGGTCGTTGTTGGTCTGCCACCAGGTGAAGCCCTGCCCTTCCAAATCCAGCCGCCCGTCCCCGCTCATCACCCGCAACGTCCCAGGCGACTCCGCGGTCCTCCGACGCGCGTCGTACACGCAGTTCGTCCCCACAAACACCAGATTCGTCCCGCCCTTGCCGTCGTAGTACTCGACCCGGACGGTCTCGAGTGGCTGCCGCCCGCTGAGGTCAAACTCCGCAATCGAACCGCTCAGCAAAGCCACCATCCGGTTCGGATCGTCCCGGTCGTAAACCGGCACCGTAAAAGGCGCCGCCTTCTCCGCCCCGCTCTGGGCCTGGCACCGGAACGAGCCCCCTAAACACGCCAGCGCAATCGCGAGAACCGCCAGCCTGAGGCTCTCCATGAACCGAACCTTGGAGGGGGGACGGCTCGTCCCCCGCCGAAGAGTG
>DAOOQY010000206.1:0-7110 GCA_035389025.1 Verrucomicrobiota bacterium | reverse complement strand
GCCGATCAGCCGATCCTCGCGCTGGCGCCGATGCAGGATGTCACCGACCTCGCGTTCTGGCGTCTGGTGCATTCCTATGGCGGCGCCGACCTCTACGTGACCGAGTACTTCCGCGTCTATCCGACATCCACTCCCGACCCGACCATTCTGCGCGCCGTCACCGAGAACCCAACAGGATGCCCCGTCATCGCACAGCTCATCGGCAACGACATCCCGGCCCTCGTCCGCACCGCCCGCCAGTTGCAGGCCTATCCCATCGCCGGAATCGATCTCAACCTGGGCTGCCCCGCGCCTGTCGTTTGTCGAAAACGGGCCGGAGGCGGCCTGCTCCGCCAACCGGAACGGATCGATGCCATCCTCGCCGCGCTGCGCGATGCCGTGACGACCCGGCTGACGGTCAAAGCCCGCGTCGGATTCGACTCCCCAGCACTGTTCGACGATCTCCTCGGCGTCCTGGCCCGGCACCGGCTTGACCTGGTCACCGTCCACGGGCGCACGGTCACCGAACTCTATCGGAGCCAGGTCCGCTACGATCTCATCGCCCGGGCCGTCACGCGCCTGCCGTGCCCCGTTCTGGCCAACGGAAATGTCTCATCGGCCGCCAAGGCCCTCCGCATCCTCGATGAAACCGGCGCCCGCGGCCTCATGATCGGTCGCGGCGCAATTCGCAATCCCTGGATTTTCAGACAAATCCGCCAGGCGCTTCGCCGTGAGTCCGCGCGGCCGCCCACGGGCCGCGACGTCCTGGCTTATCTCGAAGGCCTGCTCGATGCCACGCGCATCCCGGGCATGCGCGAGCGCCTTCACATCCAGCGTGTGAAGAAGACCGCCACGTTCGTCGGCCTGGGCATCGACCCCGCGGGCGAGTTCCTCCACCAAATCCGGCGTGTCACGACCGAGGCCCACTTCCATCGCGTCTGCCGCGCCTTCCTCGATCACGACGAGCCGATGCCCCTCGAACCGTTCCCGCTCCCCCTCATGGAAACCGATGTCCTGTCCGGGCCGCACGCATAGCGGGGTCACATCTTCATATTTGACAATTGCCGTCGTATCGCGCCGATCCAATCCCGCCAGGCTTTGCGCCCAGGGGTCCCCGCAGAACCGGCGCGACGGTCCGCGCCATCTCGGCCAGAATGTCAAATATGAAGATGTGACCCCGCGTCAGCGCGCCGCCAGGCGTGTCGAGTGCTCCTGCAGCCAGAAGACGTCGGGATTGTGCGGGGAGGGGACGACCCCGAAGCCCACCGGCGGACGCTGCAGGCGCGGCATCGTGCGTTGGTCGAGCCATCGGTGAATCTCCGAGTGGCCGTCGGCAAACGAAAAGCCGCCGGCGCGATGGTGGTAGCTGCCGGGAAGGTCCTGGTTGAATTGCCGCTGGGCCGGTTTGTCGGGATAGCCCGTCATGTCCGCGGCGAAGTTGCCCCAATTGATGCTGTCTTCGCGCTGGTCGAGGAAGACAAATGTCCCGGCCGGTCCCGGGTCGACGAGGTCCGAGAAGCGGAGGAACACGCGGGCCTGCCCCCAGGCAGTGCCGCTGGTGGAACCTCCGAAGCCGCCGAGGTACAGGTTCATGCTCATGCTGCGGACCCGCGGATACCAGCGGCCATTGGCATAGAGGCGCGAACTGTAGGCCGGGCACCTGAAGATCCCGAGCGCACTGCCCGCGTATTGCCAGAGTGGGCTGTTCGTAATGGCATGAACGCTGCACCCGTAGGGGACCGATCCGTCTTCAACCAGCCACGCGTACGGGTGCGTCTTCGTGTCGCTGCCTTGACTTGCGAAGAGCAGAACATCTCCGTTGTCATCGGCGTACAAGCGCCACGCGAGAGCCAGTTGCTTGTGGTTGCTCATGCACTGGACGCCGTGGGCCTTGAGCTTGGCCTTGCCCAGAGCAGGGAGCAGCAGGGACGCGAGGATCGCGATGATGGCGATGACCACGAGCAACTCGATGAGAGTGAAGGCGGCGCCTTTTCGCATGTTGGTCTTCATAGGACCCGGGGTGTGGAACGCGGCGAAACTACCACGCTCCGCCCCCTCAGGCAAGTCTCATCCCGACACAATGTCAAATATGAAGATGTGACCCCACCGGGGCCCGGCCCCCGTTTTCGCCGCTTCCCCAGATGCGATCGGGGTGGCATGATTGACGCATGAATTCTCCTCGCACCTCCGCGGGCGGCCTGCGCTGGCTGGCGCTTTTCACTGTTTGGAACCTCCAGATCGAAGCCGCGCCACCGCCGAAGCAGACGTTCGAGGTGCCCATGCGCGACGGCGTGCGCCTGGCAACGGACGTCTTCCTGCCCGAGGGCGAAGGCCCGTTTCCCGCCATCCTGATCCGCACGCCGTACAACAAGGAGAATGTCGGCAACATCGGCGCCGAGGGGGCCCGTCGCGGTTACGCCATCGTGGTCCAGGACACGCGCGGACGGTTCGGGTCCGAAGGGCCGAATCTGCCGTTCGAGACGGACGGCTGGGACGGCGCGGCGGACGGTTTCGACACTGCCGAGTGGCTGTCGGGTCAGCGCTGGTGCAACGGCAAGATCGGCACATACGGCGGTTCGGCTGTGGGGATCACGCAGTTGCTGCTGGCCGGTGCCGGGTCCTCGCGCATCACGTCGCAGCACATCACCGTGGGCGCGCCCAACCTCTATCGCGACTGCGTTTACCCGGGCGGCGTGTTTAAGAAAGCGATGATCGAAGACTGGCTGCGCATCTCGAACTTCAGTCCGGACGCCCTGACCCTGTGGACCAGCCATCCGCGTCTGGACACATACTGGCGCGCGCGGCAGTTGGATCGGCGCTATGGGAAGGCGAATGCAGCCGGGGTCCACATTGGCGGCTGGTTCGACATCTTTGCGCAGGGCTCGATCGACGCGTTTGTGGGTTACCAGGAGCGGGGCGGGCCTCGATCCAAAGGGCGGCAGAGGCTCGTCATGGGCCCCTGGACGCACGGGGTGTTCCAGGACAAAGCCGGCGATCTCGAGTATCCGAAGGGGAAGACGCCGCCGACCGATTTTCACGATGCGTGGCGCTGGTTCGATTCCACCTTGAAAGGGGTCACAAACGGAATTTCCGGGCAGCCCGCCGTCGTCTATTACGTCATGGGCGATGCGGGCGACCCCCAGGCGCCAGGCAATGTCTGGCGCCAGGCCGACCGCTGGCCGCCCGTGCCCTCGAAACCGACCCCGTTCTATTGCGCCGCGGATCGAACTCTGTCCCGAAGTGCGCCGACGGCCCGGTCCGCCTGGCTCTCCTACCGGTACGATCCGGCGCAGCCGGTGCCCACTTTGGGCGGACCGCAGCTCACGATCCCCGCCGGGCCGAAAGACCAGCGTCCGATCGAGAGTCGCGACGATGTGTTGGTGTTCTCGACCGAACCGCTCGACACGCCCATCGAGGTCACCGGGCGTGTGCGGGTCAAGCTTTGGGCAGCGAGTGACGCCCCGGACACCGACTTCTTCGCCCGGCTCTGTGATGTCTATCCCGACGGCCGGTCGATGAATGTGTGTGAAGGGCAATTGCGGGCGCGGTTTCGGAAATCGTTCGCTCGGGAGAAGCTGCTCGAGCCGGGCCGGCTTTATCCGTTCGCAATCGATTTGGGCTCGACAAGCATTGTCTTCAATCGAGGCCATCGCGTCCGGCTCCATCTCACGTCGAGCAGCGCCCCCGGCTTCGATCCCAATCCCAACACGGGTGAGCCGTTCCGGGCGAGCGCGGGCCGGCAGGCCGCGCAGAACACTGTGTTCGTCGAGGCCCGGCATCCGACCTGCATCATTCTGCCGGTGGCCTCGAATTGAGCTGCGAATCTCGATCCCGCGATTCTTCTTGGCAAATGCCGTTGAATCGCCAGATGGTTTGACCCATGAATTCCGTCCGCTATTTGCCTCGATCCAGTCGGTCGATTTCCCGTGAACCCTCCTGCCCCGCGCCGAACCGACGCCAGTTCCTGCGCCTTTCCGCCGCCGCCGTCACGGGGCTGACCCTCGCACCGCGGCACGTCCTGGGCGGTGCAGGCCAAATCGCCCCGAGCGACAAGATCACGCTCGCCGGAATCGGCACGGGCGGCCAGGGGATGCAGAATCTGGCCGCGCTCCAGAAGTTCACCGAGATCCAGGTGGTGGCCGTCTGCGACGTCGAGCGCGAGAGCAATCGGTATCTTTCCTGGAATTGGTCGCAAGGGAGGGAGGAGCGGCCATGCGGACGGGAGCCGGCGCGGCGCGCGGTCGAGGCGGGCTACGCCGCGCAACGGGGCTCGGGCCAATATCGGGGTTGCGCGGCGTACGTGGATTACCGGGAATTGCTCGAGAAGGAGGATGTGGACGCGGTGATGATCGCCACCCCGGACCACACCCATGCGGTGATCACGATGGCGGCGCTGAAACGCCGCAAACATGTCTACTGCGAGAAGCCTCTGACGTACTCGGTTCACGAGGCCCGCCAGGTCGCCGAAGCCGCGCGCCAAGCAGGCGTGGTCACGCAGATGGGCAATCACGGCCAGGCCGAAGAGGGCGCGCGCGTCGTGCAGGAGATCATTGCCGACGGGGCCATCGGCCCAGTGCGGGAGGTGCATGTGTGGTCGGGGGCGCGTTTCTGGACCTGGCCCACCTGGGACGGACGTCCGCCAGAGACCCCGCCGGTCCCGGAGGGGCTCGACTGGGGTCTGTGGCTCGGTCCGGCGCCGCACCGTCCATACCATCCGGCGTATCATCCCTGGACGTGGCGCAACTGGATCGATTTCGGCACGGGGCTGCTGGGGGACCTGGGCGCGCACAAGCTGTCCACGGTGTTCAAGGCCCTCAAGCTCGGACACCCTGTCAGCGTCGAGGCCAGCGCCACCAAGCTCTCGCCGGAAACTTATCCGCTCGGCGAAATCGTCCGCTTCGAGTTCCCCGCGCGCGGCGCCATGCCGCCCGTTGTGCTGACATGGTCCGACGGCGGATTGAAACCGCCACGACCGCCCGAACTCGATCCGGACGACGGCATTGAGGACACGATCTACATTGGCGATCAGGGCAAATTGATGGGTCAACGCCTGCTGCCCGATTCGCGCATGGACACCTACCGCATGCCGCCCAAGACGCTGCCCCGCTCCCCCGGCCACTATCACGAGTGGGTTGCCGGAATCCGCGGCGGCCCGCCGCCCGGCTCGAATTTCGTCGATCACGCGGGGCCGGTGACCGAGGTCTGTTTGTTGGGCAATGTGGCCGTGCGGGTGCAGAAGAAACTCGTCTATGACGGCCCCAATCTGCGCATCACCAACGACGCGTCTGCAAACAAGCTGCTCGACCGCGCCTACGGCGAGGGGTGGACGTTGTAGCCTGAGGCGCCTCGCGAAGTTCGAGGCCCCGGGCGAAGGCGCAGCGCTCGAAGCCGGCTACAAGCCGGCGCTCCGGGGCGCTCCGCTTTGGCTGGCCTCCTGACTGCCGCGTTGCTCACTGGACCGCATCCAGGATCGCCTTGGCCTCGGATTGAATGGGCGCGGCCCCGATCGACGCGGCAACCTTCTCCGCCGCGGCCCGCGCCGGGCCGCGGGACGTGGAGGAGATGCGGCGCGCGATCGCCAGCGCGGCTCGAGCCGCCACCTCCTGTTCAGCCGCCGCGTCCGCGCGACCGAGGTGATCCAGCAGGTCTTGAAGCTGCTGCTCCCCACCGAGCTGCCCCAGGCTCTCGATGGCCGCAAAGCGAATCGGACCGTTGGCGTCACCCAAGGCTTTCACCAACCGTGGAATGGCGTTCGTGACGCCTCGGACGCCAAGACTCCGCGCAGCCTCGGCCCGCATCGCCACGCTGGTCTGATCAAGCTGAGCCATGAGGTCCGCGTCCACCTCGGGCCCATCGAGCCGGCTCAGGCTCTCCCGAGCAACGGCGCTCTCCGCGTTCCCGCCGCTCGCCGCCCCAACCAGAAGTTGAACGATCTGGCGGTTGCCTTGCTGGTGCCCCAACGCGCGCAGCGCGGCAGCCCGGACCGCGGGATCGGGACTCATGCTCGCCTTCAAGAGAGGGAAGAGCAACGCGCGGTCGGAACACCCGCTCACCGCCTCGATGACCAGCGCTTGCTCGACGGTCGGCAGGGTGTCGAGCAGCGTGACAATCGGCGCAGCCGAGGCCGGCGGCAACCGCCCCACCAAGTTCGCAGCCGCCGCCTGCGAGGCTCGATCCGGACTGCGCAGGAGTTGCACGATCAGCGGCACCGCGCGGTCAGGAGCGGCGCGCGTCAACCCGGCAAGCGCGGCGACGCGTTGCGGACGGGGCACCGGCGTCGCCCGGTAGATTCGCGCAAAGGTGTCGACCGCCCGGTCTGCCCGGCCCTTCTCGATCAGCCGCTCCGCGCACGCCAGCAGCGCGTCGAACAAATACCTCACATCAAGACGCCGTCGCGCGTCTTCGGATAAGTTGACCGAGATCGATGCCCCCTCGCCCAGCGCGGGATCAAAGCGCCCCGCAACCGCGCGCAGGGCGTCGAATGCAGCCTCTCCCCCGATCTTGCCCAGCGCGCTGATGGCGGCTTGCACCACCACAACGTCCCGGGAGTCGAGTTGAGCCGTCAGCGCAGACACGCTCGTCGCCTCGCGCCGTTCCCCCAGCGAATTGATCACCCCCACCAGCAAATCACCGCGTGTCGTGTGGAGAGCCTGCCGCAGAGCGGCGCTCGCCGCCGCCGACGGCATCGCCTCGAGCGCCTGCCTTGCCATGTGCCCCAGCCTCGGGTCGTTGAGCATGCGCCCCAGGAAAAGCACCGAGGAATCCGACCCGACAAGCCGAAGCTGGCTGCACACGAACTGCTTCGCCTCGATCGAGGCGCCGGACTGCAGAACGCTCAGCAATCGCAGTTCGACATCGGCCGCACGCTTCGGATCGGATGTCGCGGCACGCACCAAGTCCTCGACTGCGGTCAGAGGCGCGCGGTCCTGCCCGGCGCGATATCCATCGAGCGATGCGATCGGATCATCCTCAGCCGCCCAAGCCACGAGGCTGCATAGAAGCCATGCCAGCGCCACATAGACCCGCAATCCGGCCCTCGAAACCATTTCACAATTCAATGTCCCCACACGCATTCAGTCCTTCAGTGTGAAAGTCGCCCACAAACCCTATCCCTCTCGGGATCGCCGCAGA
>DAOOQY010000205.1:0-7167 GCA_035389025.1 Verrucomicrobiota bacterium | reverse complement strand
TTGTCCTGTACGAGTCGTTTCTGAGCTACCTCGGCCTGGGCATCCAACCGCCCCAAGCCAGCCTCGGCTCTCTGATCGCCGAAGGCGCCTCGCAGATCAACCCCATCCGCATTTATTGGTGGGTTATCGTCTTTCCCGCGGCGACTCTCGCCCTTGCGCTCCTCGCCCTGAATTTCCTCGGTGACGCCCTCCGCGACGCTTGGGACCCCAGAAGCGCCCTGGATCAGTCGGCCGTCCACTGATCCCGCGTCCGCGGGGTGGCTGGGAGACTACGATGGATTGATCGCCAAGTGGTCGTCGTCGTCGTCGTCGTCGCGCGGCGGGGCAGGGGAGCGGCCCGGTTGTCGGCGAGCCTGGGTGCGGGCCGCGGCTGGCCCGGCGCCGGCGGGCTGGCGATTGACGGATTCCTGGGCGGGCGTTTCCGTCGAGGGGTTGGCGTCCTCGATTCCGGCGCTGGCAAACGGATTCTCGGAAACATCGGAAGGAGGTGTGGGCGCGCTGAAGGGGCTCGGAGGCGGGCCAAAGGGGCTGGGGGGTGGGCCTTCGGGAATGCGCAGCGGGCTGATGAGGAGGTAGGCGGTGTTGACCAGCAGGTGGAGTCCGTGAAACAGCATCAACTCGCCCAGACTGAGGCGGCGGAGGCCGTAGCCGAAGAGAGCGGCGCACATGATGAGCGCTCCGGGCATCAGGGCTGCGAATGCCAGTTTCCAACATCCGCCAAGTCCAGGCTGCCGGCCCAGGAGCAGCGCATACGCTCGGAGCGGAATGGCCAGGAGCGTGGCGATGATGGCCCAAAGAACCAGCAGAATGGCAAACGTTGCGCCAGCCACTGTGGCGAGGGCGTGGGGACGCCAGGCGCCCCAGAGGGGATCCAGTTCAGTGCGATTGAGCGCCAGCACGTAGCCGGGAGGATAGGGAATGTCGATGTAGCCCAGCAGGGACGAGACGGTCAGACTGGTCGACCGGAAGTCGAATTGGAGGTCGGCGGTGTGCTTGGGAGGCGGAGTTCCTGGCGGCGTGACCGAGATCGACACAAAGGAGCCATCGGCCAAGGACATTGCCTGGCCTGCGGGCCAGACCAGGTGTCCGTTGTCGATGGCTCCCTCCGCGGGAAGGCGGGCGATGGCCATGCTGATCGTGGGAGACCACACGGTGATGGCCAGATGCCATACTGCCGCGCTGACCAGCAAGGCAACCAGCGCCGCGACCGCGAGCAGACGCCCGGAAGGCGCGGCGGCAAACGCGGCGACACCGCCGAACGTCAACGGTTGCCACGCTTCAACAGACGCGACGGCGGGAGCGGAACGAGTGGAGTCCACGAAAGGCCGAGGCCGTCTGCGGGCCTACTGCGTCTCGGTGGGTGTTGGGGGCGGAGTGTCCGCCGCCGGCGCTCCCTTGGCGGGCGGTTGGAGGACCAGAGGGATCGGGTAGCGCAGCTTCATGACATCGTCGACCAGGATTTCGATGTGATAGACGCCGACGCTGGGGAACTCGATCTGCGTGAAGACCGTGACATTGACTGCGTGGTGCGAGGCATCCTGGAGCCCGAAGCGCATGGGATTCTGGCGCAGCACCGTGATGCCGTCGGGGGCGATGATCCGGACGTTCTGAGTGAAGACGCCAATGCCGGCAGTCCATCGGTTGAAGATGCACAGTTTGAAGGCGGTAATTGGCACCTGGGGGACGCGGATCACGCCGATGACGCCGATGATGATGAAGTTGCCCGAGGTCTCCTGGCGGACGTCCTCGCACAGCAGGGAGGCTTGGAGATCGGGGAGAATACGAGAGGGTTGCATAGCGATTCGAGTTCGAGTCTGTTGGATTCTGCTTGTCTAAGTTTGGGAATCGAGGGTTCGCGCGCGCGCCCAGGTCTCGGCGGCCCGCACCGTGTTCTGCATAAGCATGGCGATCGTCATTGGACCCACCCCGCCCGGATTGGGCGTCAGACGCCCCGCCACCTGCCGGACCGAGTCGAAATCGACGTCGCCGACCAGGCGATAGCCTGTTTTGGCGGACGAATCCGGCTCGCGGTTGACACCGACGTCGATGACCACGGCGCCCGGCTTGATCATGTCGGCTTTGACGAATCGCGCCACGCCCAGCGCCGCGATCAGAATGTCGGCGCGGCGGCAATGCGCCGCGATGTCCCGTGTCATGGAATGGCAAACCGTGACGGTCGCGTTGGCGTGCCGGGCCTTCTGCACCAACAGCGCCGCCATCGGTTTGCCGACAATCGTCCCCCGCCCGAGAACCACCACGTCCGCCCCCTCGATCCGCACGCCGGATCGAATGAGCAGTTCATGCACCCCGGCCGGCGTGCAGGGGACAAACCCGGTCGTGTCCCCCAGCAGCAGCTTGCCCACATTCACCGGATGAAAGCCGTCAACGTCCTTGTCGGGTGAAACCGATTTGTACACCCGCGCGGCATCGATGTGCGGTGGCAGTGGCGCCTGCACCAGAATCCCATGAACCCCGGAGTCCGCGTTGAGCCGGTCGATCAACTCGAGCACGACCCCCTCAGTCGCGCCCTCGGGCAGGACTTCGGTCGTCGAACGAATGCCCAGCCGCTGGCTCATCCGTTCCTTCATGCCCACATACACTCGGGAAGCGGCGTCTTCACCGACTCGCACAAAGGCCAACCCCGGCGCCTGCCCGCGCGCCTTCAAGGAGGCAATGCGCTCCGCCGTCTCGCGGTGAATCTGTTCCGCAATCGACCGCCCATCGATGAGATTGTCGCTCGGTGTCATGGAGCCAACTGAATCGTCCGCGCCTCGAAGATCGGCTGGTTGGGCCAACCGGGCGCACTCCGTTCTTCTCCAGTAATGATCACCCGCTGCCCGCGGTAAAGCGCCAATTGAACCTCGGCCGACGCCGGCGTGACGAAGTTGATGTCTCGGCCCGTTTCCCAAGACCTCAGTTTGTACCCGGCCGGGGCTTGAATGTGCATGGCATCGAGCAGAATCCCTTCCCGCTGGACGATCCGATGCGATCCCGACGCCGGGGCGATCGAGGCCGCGCGCGGAGTCCAGAGCGGGTCTGTGAGGCGCGCGGACCACGGAACCGCGGGCACGGCGGCTGGGGCGGCCGGGACGGGCTTTCCAGGCATCGGACCACCCCGGCCCTCGGGCCTCGGCACGGTACCCGGTGCCAAGGCAGCGTGCGGTCGCTCGACCGGCTCTGGCTGCGGCTCCCGCGCCGGCGTCTGGAGAGCGTCCGGGACCGCCGCCGTCATCGTTGGAACCTGGACATCAGGAGCCGGGGCCGACGGCGGCGCTTGCGGCGTCGGCTGATTCATCGATGCGACCGGAGCTTCTCGAGCGCTGTCCGGGCTCGCGGCGACAGGCAATTCAACGGGCGGCAGCGTCGCCGCTGGCGCTGTCTGTGCGATGTGGGGTTGGGCCGCGGACGCCGGCGCGGGTTGGAGCGCCGCATAGGAGGCCGCCATGTAGGCATACGTGCCCGATGGCGGTTCGATCTCCATCCAGTCGTCCACGATGCGAATCTCACGAACGCTCTCGCCTTTGGCGAGATGGCCCAGGACGCTGTATCGATCGCCCGGCCCGGCTCGCACGTTGAGGCGGCTGGCGGTGACCGTCCTGGTCGTTCGATCGATGAACCCGGCGTGCACCCACACGGGCGTGTCTTCGGGAAGGCGAATCCTGTGCCACTGGGCGACCTCGCCCCGGCGAGACGGGCTCAGCAAGAGAGAATCGAGCACGACCACGGTTTCTCCCTCGAGGACTTGGGTCACCACCTCGCTGGAAAGGGTCGGGCGTCCCCGCAGGTTGACGCGGTCTCCCGTGACGATGGCCACCGTGTCGCCGTGGATGCCGAGGGCAAAGGCAACCCCCGCCACCACCCGCTGAACCAGAGCCCAGACGCGCGGGCAGGTCGGCCTCGAAAACGGATGCTGCATCCGGGCCGGTCTCAACGCCGTCCTCCTTCGTCCGAGCCCGTCCGCATCGCGTTCGGAACAGCCTCGGGATCGGCTTGCGCCGGTCGAGCCGCGGCATCGGCGGCCATTCTCAGGGCGCGAATCTCGCTGGCCGTCAGAACGCGGTATTTGCCGGACGGCAATTCCCCCAGGTTGATTGGCCCGATCTGCGTTCGCGTCAACGAGAGCACCGGGAAGCCCTGCGACTCGAACAGGCGCCGCACCTCACGATGCTTGCCCTCGACCAGTTCGAGTTCGACCATGCTGCGGGTGGCGTTGGCGGATCGAAGCCGCGCACGCTGGGCGCGCAGCAGTTCTCCGTTCTCGATGACGCCCGCTTCGAGCCGCTTCAAGACGCCCTCGGTCACCCGCCCCTCGACGGTTGCCAGGTACTTCTTGCGCACCCCGTATCGCGGATGTGTCAGCCGGAGGCAGAAATCCCCATCGTTTGTCAGCAGGAGCAGCCCTTCAGTGTCGCGGTCCAGTCGCCCGACCGAATAGAGGAATGACCAGTCGCGCGGCAGGAGATCGCCGATTCGCGCCTGCCCCCGTTCGACCTGCCGTGAGCAGACGTAACCGGCAGGCTTGTTCAGTGCGACGTGCAGCTTCCGACGCGGTCGGACCTCGCGGTCGTCACATCGCACCACATCCACGTCCCCATCCACCTGCGTCCCCATCTGGCAGACGGTCCGACCATTCACGCTGACCCGTCCGGCCACGATCATGGCTTCGGAGGCCCGCCGGGATGCAATCCCCGCGTCGGCCAGGTATTTCTGCAGCCGGACTTTCACTCGGATCCGGGCTTCCCGCCCCGCCGCGATGGCCACGAGCGCCAGGGCAGGTCGGCGCGATTAACTCTCGGGCTTGGTCTTGACGAGACCGGTGACGCGGTCGCCGCTCTTCCACTGGCCGCGTTTCTTGAGCAATTCCACCCGTTCAAAACGTTTCAAAACAGTCCGCTTCGCGCCCAAGGTGGCGGCGGCGCGGAGACTTCGGTGTTGTGACATAAGCCTGATTCGATTACCCGCTGAGCTCGGGATTCCGAGCGCGGGTCTGTCTAGCACACGCAGCCGCGCTTGCCAAAACATTATTTGGGCCGGACACGGCGGTTGAAGGCGACACACTCGACGTACCGCACCCCGGCGCCGCCGAAGATGTCGAGTGCGGACCCGATGGTGAGGTCGACACGCCCCTGTCCGAGACGCGTCACCGTTTCGAGATCGGCCAGGGACCTGGCGCCACCGGCGTAGGTGATGGGGATGGGGGTCCAGGCCGCCAGGTCGGCCACCAGCGTTTCATCGATGCCCCGACAAAGGCCCTCGATATCGACCGCATGAACCAGAAACTCCGCGCACGAATCGCCCAGGCGTTCGAGCGTCGCCCGGCTCAGGTCCAATCGGGTGAACTTCTGCCAGCGATCCGTCACAATCCAATAGCGCCCCTCGCGTTGACGACAGCTCAAATCCAGCACAAGCCGATCCCGCCCCACGGATCGAACCAGGGCATCGAGCCGTTCGCCGTCCAGGTGGCCGTCGCGGAAAACCCACGAGGTCACGATCACATGGGAGGCCCCGGCGTCGAGCCAGCCCCGTGCGTTGTCGAGCCGAATGCCGCCGCCGACCTGCAGTCCGCCCGGATAGGCCGCCAGCGCCTCTCGCGCCGCCCCCTCGTTGCCGGGCCCGAGCATGATGACATGCCCGCCCGCCAGGCCATCCCGGCGATACATCGCGGCGAACCACGCCGGGGGGTGCTCCGAAATGAAGTTGGTCCGGACCGCCGATGGATCGTCGCCCAAGGTCGCGCCCACGATCTGGGTCACCTTGCCCTCGCGCAGGTCGATGCAGGGACGAAACACGGCGGTGTTCGAAGGCTGAAGGCGGATGGTTCAGGAAACCAACCGCACGCCGGCCCGCATGGGCTCATCTCTTGGAGTTTTCCGCTCTGTTGCGCTCATAAGCCCATGAAAAACGCGGGCTGGCCCGGACCGATCCCATGTTCCGGGCTGAACCTGGTCCGGCCTACTTGCGTTTGGGCTGGGCGGCATCGTATTCGCTCTGGCTTACGGGCTTCACCTCCTGAAGGAAGACATGGCAGCCCTTCTTGTTGCCGACAACAATGTCGGGCCGCTCGTCGCCATTCATGTCCAACGCCATGACCTGGGTCCCCACGCCCGAGTTGTCATCGATCAGATGCGGCACGAACTCTGCCGTCCGGCCCGGTCCGCGCACTAGCTTGTACCAATAGAGGACCGCCGGCGCGTTGGGATCCACGTCCCCCGTCGGTCCGTGCGCCCAGAACCGTTTGCCGGTGACGAGGTCTTTCAAGCCGTCGCCGTCCATATCGACCAGGTCGAAGGCATGAGGCTGGGTGAACTTGACGCCGTAGGGACTGTCGGCCGGCTCTCGATTCATGAAGATGTGCGGTTTGAAAGTGATTTGGCCGTTCTCCCGCACCTGTTCATACCAGGCCAATCCGTGGCCGTGTGACGCAAGGCAGGTGATGACATCGGCCAATCCATCGCCGTTGATGTCGTAGGCGAACATCTGGGCGCCGCCGACGGGCATGCCTTCCTGGGGCGGCGAGAAGGGGTGGGGATTGTGTTTCCAGACCGGGTCTCCGGCCAGGGAGGCGGGTTGTTCCCACCACCCGTCTTTCTCGAGCAGATCGGGCCGGCCATCGCCGTTCACGTCTCCGACACCGAGGCCGTGATTGTACTTGTGATAGTTCTTGTTGGGCGTGACGGGGTGGAACGTCCAGGGCTGAGTCGGCTGGCCCGAATCCGGCATCGCATAGCCAAAGAACCCCCTCGAGTTGCAGATGAGTTCAGGCGCCGCATCCCCCACCAAATTGTCGAACATCGGCGATTCGTTGTCCACGATGTCGAACGCCGTGTGCCGCGTCCAGTGTCCTGCCTTGTTCCGGGGGTTCTCGAACCAAAACGCCTCCTCGCCGGGCAGCCCGACAATCAGGATGTCCGTCCAGCCGTCGCCGTTGAAATCCCGTGTCCAGGTGAAAAAATTGTCCGAGTACGCGTTGTTCGAGCCGAGCGCACCCTCAAATCCCGGCAGCGTCTCCTCCTGGCCAGCCGCGTTCTTGCGCTTGAAGGTGGCCGTTGCCGGGCGGTATTCGTGCCGCGTCGCATACTCCGGCCCCTCCCACCAGAACGGCCCGTAGACGGCATCCATCTTGCCGTCGCGGTTGAAATCCCCCGCCGCCGCCCCCTCAGCCCAGAA
>DAOOQY010000204.1:0-7197 GCA_035389025.1 Verrucomicrobiota bacterium | reverse complement strand
GGAGAATCGGGACGCTCAGCCGTTGGCGAACACGCTCTGGTAGACAGCCCGGATGTTCCGGCGGTAGCGGCCGACGGCGGCAAGGAAATCGCCGGCATTGGTGAAGCCGCATCGGACAGCGACGCGATAGAGTGGGGCCGGGTCGTCGGGGAGTTCGGTTTCGCCCGCGTAACTCCAGCGCCGCAAGATTCCCTCGATGCGCCGCAAGCGGCGGTAATTGTCAATGAGTTGCTGGGCGGCGCCGGGATCGAGCGCCTTCTGATCGCGGGCAAGGCCGAGGGCCTCGAGGGTGTTGGGTTGCTGCCAGCCGCGCGCCAGACAGAGCATCTGGGCGATGAACTCCGCATCGACCAGGCCCCCTGCGCCGGTCTTGATCGCCAGATGCTCTTTGCCCTTGGGCGTTCTCTCCTGTTCGATCCGCAGGCGCATCCGGGCAATCTCCCCTTTCCAATCGGGGTCGCGCGCGGGCGCGGCGGCGGTGTCCGGGCGGCTGAAATCGGCGAGTGTCGCCACCATCTGGCGGTAGCGTGCGCCGACCTCGCGCGAGCCGGCGACGGGGCGGGATCTGGAGATGGCCTGGATTTCCCAGAGGCGGGCGCGTTGACGGTAGTAATCCCCGTACGCATCGAGCGTGTTGACGAGGAGGCCCTTTTCGCCATCGGGCCGCAGGCGGGCGTCCACCTCGAAAGCCACGCCCAACTCGGTGGGGCTGCCCAGCAGGTCCATCACCTCGACGGCGACGCGCTGCAAGCCGGGCAGGTCTCGGGTCTTCGGATCGGCGACGAACACGACATCGAGGTCTGAGCCATAGTTCAGCTCGGCCCCGCCCAGCTTGCCCAGGCCGATGATTGCGATGGATTCGGGGCGCAGGCGGTGTTTGCGCAGCGCGACTTGGAGCGCGTAGTCGAGGCAGGCATCGGCCAGGGCGGACAACTCGACGAGGTTCTGCTCGAAATCCGCCAGCCCGAGAATATCGCGCAGACCGATGCGCATCAGTTCGGTCTGGTGGTAGCGTCTGAGCCAGAGTTTCTGGTCGGGGTCGTCCAGTCCGTGGCGCAGGTCTTTGAGAATCCGGGGGGCGTTCTTGGCCCGGCGCAGGTAGCCGCTCAGTTCGAGTTCGTCCACCAGATCGGGGGTGCGGATGGCGGTCTCGGCCAGGAACTCCGAGCGATCGAACAGGAGGGTGATGAGCTCGAACAGGGAGGGATTCGTCGCCCACGTCTCGAACAGCAGGGCTCGCCCGGCGTAAGCGGCGACGAACGTGTCCAGACGCGCGAGGACGCGGTCAGGATCCGAGAGGCGTTTCGAGTGCGGGTCGCCATCCGGGAAGCGGGCGGCGTCTTGGGAATCGGCGGCGTCGCGCGCCGGGCAAAGGTTCAGGAACTGAGCGAGCAGTTGGCGTCCGAACTTCTCGGTCCGGGCCGACAGATGCCCGAAGCCGGGTCCCTGGACGAGGGTGCGGGCCAGGCGGAGGGCCTTGTCGGGATCGCGGAAGGAGAGGTTGTGGAGGAGGCTCTTCCACTGGTCTTCCTGTGCGGTCAGGTCGGGGAGCAGGAGGGATGGCTGAGGCGCGTCGGTGTCGAGGAGGCGCTCGTAGATGGCGCGGACGCGTTCCCGATGATCGAGCAGGGCGGTTTCGAAGGCGGCGAGGGTGTCATGGTCCAGAAGCCGGGCGAGCCGTTCCCGTTTGTCGCGTTCGGTTGGGATGGTGTGGGTCTGCAGGTTGTTGTCCATCTGCAGCCGGTGTTCGATGTCACGCAGGAACAGATAAGCCGCTCCAAGCGCCTGAGCGTCCTGGGTGGGAAGCAGTTGGTACTCGGCCAGCTTGGCCAGCGCCGGCAGTGTCTGCGAATGCGCCAGGAACGGATGTCGTCCGGCGTGCATCATCTGGAGCGTCTGAGCCACGAACTCGATCTCCCGAATGCCGCCGCGCCCGAGCTTGACGTTCCGATCGATCTCGCCCGCGCGGACGATTTCGTTTTCGATCCGCTGTTTCATGTCCGCCACATCGTCCAGCGCCTGCCGGCTGAGGGACCGCGGGTAGCGAAACGGCTGGATCATCTCGATGAATTCGCCTGCCAACGCGGCGTCTCCCGCCACGCGGCGCGCCTTGATCAGCATCATGCGCTCCCAGGTCTGGCCCCATTGCCAGTAGTAGTTCTCGCAACTGGCCAGGGAGCGCGCCAAGGGCCCCCGGTCGCCCTCTGGCCGCACCCGCAGGTCGATGCGATAGAGCGTTCCCTCCGGTGTCATGCGGGCGACCTCGGCCACGATCGCCTCGGCCAGGCGCTGGAAATAGAGGTGGTTGGCAACTCCCTTGCCCGTCTCGCCGGGGGCCGGCGGCTCGCGAAAGACGAATCCCTCGTCACCGTAGAGGAACATCAGATCGACGTCCGAGCTGTAATTGAGTTCCTGGCCGCCGAGCTTCCCCAGGCCAAGCATGCAGAAGGTCGTCGGACGCCAACCGCCCCCGGCGTCCATGTGCCACGGTTTGCCAAGGCGCTCCTCGATCTGGCGTCGGCACAACTCGCACACCGTCTCGAGACAGAGGTCGGCGAGATCGGAAAGCTCGCGTGTGATCACTGCGGCCTGGCCCGGCCCGGACAGATCGCGAATGGCAATCCGCAGTGTCTCCCTCTGTTTGAAGAGCCTGAGTTGGGCGAGAGCGGCCGAGTCGTCGGCCCGCTTGATCAGCGGGCCGATGGCTCTTTGGAGGTCCGACCTGAGACGCAGCATGGGGCGGGGGGTGCTCAGAGTCTTGACATCGAGCAGGGCGGGAACCCAATCCGGATGCGCGATGAGCGTCTCGATCGAGGCCTGCGAACCGCTCAGCAGGGCCGCCAGCATCCGAGCCGACTCCGCCTTGGCCGTTTGAAGCGCGGGTTTCACCTCCGTCGCCCAGAGCAATCCCAGCGAGTGCTCCGCCCGCCTCGGGTCGGCGCATCCCGCAATCGCATCCGCCCAGGTCCGGCTTCGCATGTCCGGATTAGAGAGGAGGGCGTGCGCGGTTTCAAGCCCGGCGATGGGGGGGCGGGTCTTGCATCCTCCTGGACAACTCCATGTGACTGACCTTGCCGGTGCCCAGTTTCGGAATCTCGCGGAGGAACCGGACCTCGCGAGGCACGCACAGGTTGGTGAAGCCCTTGGCGCGGATCACCGCGCGGATTTCGTCCAGCGTGAGCCGGGCTTCGTTGGTGACGGCGATGAGCGTTTCGCCTTTCTCCGCGTCCGGGCGGGCGACGATGGCGACTTCGAACCGGATGCCGTACTGGGGGAACGCGCCGGCCAGGGCGTCTTCGACGGCCGCCAGGCTGACCATTTCGCCACTGACCTTGGCGAAGCGCTTCAGGCGTCCGAGGATGTGGACGAACCCGTCGGCATCCACGTTGACGATGTCGCCCGTATCGTACCAGCCGCCGAGGCTCTTGAACCTGGCGTTCGCGTCGGGGTTGAGGTAGCCGCGCATGACGTTGGGGCCGCGCACCAGCAGGCGTCCGCCATCGCTGACGCCCTCGACGGATTCGAGTTGGTAATCGAGACCGGGCAGGAGGCGTCCGGCCGATCCGTGCCGGGGCGCCTGGGGCAGGTTGACGCTGATGACCGGGCTGCATTCGGTGGCGCCATAACCCTCGAGTATCCGCACGCCGAACCGCTGCATCCAAAGTCGCGCCGTCTCGTCCTGGACCTTCTCGGCCCCGGCGAAGAGATAGCGCAAGGCGCGAAAGTCGTACGGATGGGCGCGGCGGGCGTAGCCATTGAGGAAGGTGTTCGTGGCGAGGAACACGGTGCAATAGCGGTCGTAGAGGACATTGGGTATGACGCGGTAATGCAGCGGCGAGGGGTACATGAACACGTAGAGGCCGCGCACGAGGCCGAGCAAAGTCCCGACGGTCAATCCGAAGCTGTGAAAGGAAGGCAGGGCGTTGAAGACACGGTCCCGATCTTCGAGATCGATCACCGCCAACATCTGTCGGATATTCGCCAGGAGATTGCCATGGGTCAGTTCGACCCCTTTGGGAGCCCCCTCGGATCCGCTCGTGAACAGAATCACCGCGGGGCGGTCCGAGGCGCTGATTCCACGCGCGGCGAGCCGATCGGGCGCGCGTGCGGGCCGGAGCGTCGACGCCGGCGCCAGAGCCACGCGCGCCAGCCCCAGCAGCCGGTCTGCGCTTGAGACGCGTTCGCGCACGTCCTCGAGGCAGATCACCTTGAGACCGGCGGCCACAAACGGGTCCGCGCTCAGCTTCGCGCGCGCCAGGAATGCGCGCGCGGTCACCAGCGCCTCGAGCCCGGCCAGCCGGGCGCACGCCAGCATGACCGGCACCCCGGTTGAGAAATTCAGAATCGCGGGCACTTTGCCCAGGGACCAAAGGCCGAGCAGAAGGGTGGGCATGGCGTTGGCGTTTGGCAGCAGCACACCCACCCTGTCGGTGTTGGGCGGGAGTTCGGCCTGGAGCTTCCGGCCCAACAGGTGCGCGCCGGCCAGAAGACGCCGGTACGTCAGAGACTGGGCGGTCGCGTCCTGAAGAACGGTCTTGCCCGGCTGTGCCCGGGCAGCCTCGAGGACGGCGTCGAGGACATGCTGTGGTCCAAACGCCATCTCGGTCTCGAACTGCTGCAGCAGCATCTGGTCGCGGAGCCAGTTGCTGAGAAACGCGCGCGCTTCGGCGCTGCTCGGATACTGGCGCTGAGGGGGTGCGAGCAGAGGGCTGAAATGAAGCGTGATCGTGGGCCACCAGCGCCGCCAACCGGGCTGCCTGGACCAGCGCAGCCGGTTGGCTCCCCGGATGTAGCAGGTGATGAGCCGGGCGCGGGTCTTGTGCATGAGGAAACCGGTGCCTTCATAGATCTTCATGAGCGAACCGGTGCGGGTGATTTGGCCCTCGGCAAAGAGCACCAGGCGTCCCCCGTGTTCGAGGCACTCGGCCATGCGCTTGGCCGCGTAGGGCGAGTTCGTATCGACGGGAAAGGTCCGGCGGTTGAGCATGATCCTGCGATGGACCCAACTGTACTGGGCGGCGACGTTCGAGACGACGCACTTCCAATCCAGGTCCAAGAGCACGTAGAGATAGAGCCAATCGAGCCAGGAGACGTGGTTCGGTATGAGGAGCACGGGGCCCGGCGTCTTGAGCACCTCGGTGTTGTAGGCGCGAAAACCGAAACAGAGCCTCAGCAGGAAACGAAGGATCGTGCGCATGGAGAAAAGGGATGGGCGGAGGGTGTCATGAACCGCCGGCGGCCGGGTCCGCCCGAACGCCGTTGTGATTCGCCGCGAGAGCGGGCGCGGACGGCACCGGCGTCTCATGGGCCCGGCGCCTGGGCGGGACCTTGAGTGCGGTCACCAGCAGCGCCACCAGCGCGCTGAGGAGGAGGAAAAGCGCTGATGCGGTGAGGCCTGCCTGGTTGCCCGTGAACACGATCGCTCCGGCCCCGAGCATGCCGAGATTATCGATGCAGTTCTGGGTGGCGATCGTCTTGCCCAGCTTGCCCTGATCGGACTCGGACTGGAGGGCGGCGTTGAGCGGGATGAGAAACAGACCGGCAATGCCCCCGACAGCCAGCAGGATGCCGATCACCGACAACCGCCCGCGAATGAGACCGGTGTCCCGGAATAACTCGACGCAGCCCAGGAGGGCGATGCTGGCGGCGAGGAGCCATCCGTACCGCCGTGTGTGGCGCAAATCGCCGACGCGATGCAGTTGGCCGGCGAGCATCGCGCCGCCCATGATGCCGAGGCTGAGCCAGAGACCAAGCAGTGCGATCTGCCGATTCGTTTCGAGTTCGAGAACGTCGAGGCCCCAGGGCTGAAAGTTCATTTTGATCACCGCGCCGCATGTCCAGAAAAGGCCCGTGCCGCAGAGGACCCGGGCGAGCCGGCGGTTCTGGAGGAGCCGACCGAAGTTCGAGAAGAACTCGTCCACGCTGCGCCCGATCCTGAGCTCGGGGTGATCGGGCGTGGCGGCCATGCAGGCATTGAGGGCGAGAGCCAGGGTGAAGAGGGCCAGCAGGATGAGGTAGCACGTCGCCACGGGCAGGACATCGATCATCGTGGCGCCCCCGATATAGCCGGTCAGGATCGCGACGAGGGTGAGGAACTCGATTGTGCCGTTGGCCTTGACCAGGCGTCCGTGGGGAACGATCTCGGGCAGAATGCCGTACTTGGCGGGGGAGTAGAAGCAGGCGCCGATGCCCACGATGAGGTAGCCGAGCCCCTGCCAGAACGCGCCGTGCCAGACGCTGAGCATGGCCACCAGGGTGCCCGTCACCTTCAGGCCATTCCCGCCGAGCAGCCAGCGCGTCTTGGCGTGCCGGTCGTTGACGAAGCCGGCCAGGGGCGCCAGGAGAACGTATGGGATGAAGAGCAGACTGGTATAGAGGGCGTTGGCGGCGCCGAGTTGGTTCTCGGTGATCGTGCCGGCCTGCTCTTGAAAGGTGAGTTGGCCGAGGATGACAGCCAGGATCGCGTTGTCGCCAAACGCGCCGATGAACTGGCTGGCCAGCAGCAATCGATAATTCCGCGTGCGGTTCATGAGAGGCGCGCGTCGTGGCGGACAACCGGCACGTCGGGCGGTGTCATCGAAGCTTCATCACGCGGAGCCAACTGGGGCGGGAAGGACCACACGGGGACTGTTTAGATGAGGAGAGTGTGGGTGTCAACAGGCGGCCGAGGCCGAAAACGCTTCCTATGGCCGGGCCGGGCTCGCTACACTGCATCGCATACATCTATGAAGACTGTTCCTCTTGGAAAGAGCGCCCTGCAATCTTCGCGTCTGGCCTACGGCGGCTGGCGCCTGGCAAGCCCCAGCGAGACCGTCCAGGTCACCCCCGAGCGGGAGGAGCGCGGCAAGGCCGCGGTAATCGCCGCATTCGAGGCCGGATTCACCCTGTTCGATCTGGCCGACATCTACAGCGACGGCGCATCCGAACGCATCTTCGGTTCGGCGCTCGAGGCCGTGGCGGGCATGCGGGACAAGGTGTTGGTCGCCACCAAGTGCGGCATTCGCAAGGCGGGCCAGCCCGAGCCCAACGCGCCGCATCGGTACGATTTCTCGAAGGAGCACATCCTGCGTTCGTGCGACGAATCGCTCGAACGTATGGGAATCGACACAATCGATCTGTATCAGCTCCACACGCCCGACCCTGTCACGCCGATCGAGGAGACGATCGGGGCTCTGACCGAGCTGGTCACCGAGGGCA
>DAOOQY010000203.1:0-7230 GCA_035389025.1 Verrucomicrobiota bacterium | reverse complement strand
TGGGCGTCATCGGCGGAATCCTGAATGAAGCTGGGTCCCTCCGGAATCGTCTGAACCACCGTGAACTCGGTGACCGGCACCCGCGCATGGGCGTTCCCCAAAGGCGCTGCCGCCGACGATACCCCTCTCGCCGGCGCGGCGGCCGACTCCTCACGTCGCATCGCGAGCGCGACTCCGGGCGAGAGGCACTACGTTAAGGCCACGCCGTGCGCTGGCCAATGCGCCCGTCTCATCCAGTGGCGTCTCGTTCTCATATTTGCAGTGGCTGGTCTTTTCGCTAAGAGTCCGCCAGCGGATGCCGCGATCACTTCGGGCAAGACAGCATTCGTTTACGGCGACATCTACCTCAAGCACAAGACCGGTGCGGGGCATCCGGAACGGCCCGAGCGCCTCACCGCCATCGTGGATCGGCTCAAGCAGAAAGGCCTGCTGGACGAGGTGGTTGCGATTAAGCCTGTCGCGGCCTCGACCGAATGGCTTACGGCGATTCATACGCCGGATTATATCGAGCACGTGAAGCAGAGTTGCCGCAGCGGCACCCGCTACCTGGATTCGGCCGACACACCGATTTCGGCCGATTCGTACGACGCCGCGCTCGCAGCCGCCGGAGGCGTGCTCGCCGCTGTCGACGCAGTGATGGACGGCAAAGCGAGCAACGCATTGTGCGCTGTGCGCCCACCGGGTCACCATGCGCTGGAAGATCGGGCGATGGGGTTCTGTCTCTTCAACAACGTCGCCATCGCCGCCCGCTACGTTCAGAAGAAGCACAAGCTGGCCAGAGTGTTGATTGTGGATTGGGACGTGCATCACGGCAACGGGACCCAGGCGGCGTTCTACGACGATCCGTCCGTCTTCTACTTTTCGGTTCACCAGTCACCGTTTTATCCGGGCACAGGGAGCGCCGAGGAACGCGGCGAAGGGAAAGGCGTGGGCGTCACCCTCAACGTGCCGCTCCGGGCCGGAGGTGGCGATAGCGAGTACAAGCGCGCCTTCGAAGAGAAGCTCATCCCCGCGGCAACGGCCTTCAAACCGGACTTCGTGTTGATCTCGTCCGGATTCGACGCTGCCAGGGGCGATCTCCTGGGCGGCATGAAGATCACGCCGGAGGGATACGCCGCGCTCTCACGAATCGTCAAAAGCATGGCCACGGATCATTGCCAGGGCCGACTGGTCTCGGTGCTCGAAGGCGGTTACAACGTCGAGGCGGTGGCCGCGTCCGTCGAGGCGCATCTCCGTATTCTGATGGAATAGTGCGGTCCCATGTTGTTCCATTTTCAAATGCAACTCGCGATGCCATTTTGCCTGAATCTCAGATGAAAACGTCATCCCTTCTTCTCTGTCTCTCGGTGATCGCGCTGGGTTTCAGTGCCGCTGCTGCGGAGTCCAAGACCGGCCAGATCGTCTTCTCGAGCAACCGCGCCGGTGCCTGGCGCATCTGGACAATTAGGGCCGATGGCTCGGACCTCAAGCAACTCACCAGGCAGGACAGCGATGACCAGGACGTCGATCCGATGTTCAGCCCGGACGGCAAAACTATCGTATTCACCTCGACTCGCGGCGAGAAGGCGGGCCTCTGGCGGTTGTTTTCAGACGGTTCGAAACCAGAACGCGTCTGCGACGGCGACCAGGCCGAATGGGCGCCCGACGGCTCGAAGATCGTGCTCCGCCGCAACGAACGCATCCTCACACGGGAACTCGCCGGTGGCAAAGAGAAGACCCTCACGCCCGATGACTGGCCACATTGCTCCGCACCCGCCTGGAGTCCCGACGGCAAGACCATCGCGTTCGCCGCGCGGTGGGATGCGGGGAATGGGGTTTACCTCGTCCCGGCGGAGGGAGGGAAGCCGGTGAAGGTCTATGACAAGCAGGGGGCTTGTGAACCGCACTGGTCGCCCGATGGAACACGCCTCGTGTACGAGACAGAGACGCATATTTGCGCGATCAATCCCGACGGCACGAAGAACCGGTCGGTCACCTATTTCGGCGGCGTGCAGCGCTACGCCCGCTTTAGCCCCGACGGCAAGACAATCGTCTTCTGCCAGGGCGTGTCGGAGCAAGGCCCGTGGGAACTTTACCTCATTCCCGCGACCGGCGGTTCGCCGCAAAAGCTGACGGACGGCGGATCGGACATGTATCCGGATTGGAGATGAACGCGGTGATGAGCGCCATTTTCAACGTAACCGCGTGCATTGTCATCCTCTGGGGCTGCTCGGGCAATGCGATTGGCGATGGGGTGCGTCACTACGTGTTCCTTAACCGAGACCGGGAAGAGATTTCTGAACCAGCGTTCCTGGAAACGAAGGCGCTTGAAGGCGCTCAGTTGAAATGCACCTGGCGCGAACTGGAGCGTGAAGAGGACGCCTACGACTTCAGCCCGATTCAACACGACCTGGCTTTCCTCAACTCCAACGGCAAGTGGCTGTTCGTCCAGCTTCAAGATTCCTCGTTCGATCGGACAATCATCAATGTCCCACGTTACTTGCTAACCGACGCGCGATACAATGGAGGAGCGGACGAGCAATACGCGATAGAAGGAGATGACGAAGAACATGCCGTGCCGGAAGGCTGGGTCGCAAGGCGGCGGGACCCATCGGTGCGCGAGAAATTTCACAAGCTCCTGTCGGCGCTCGGCAGAGAGTTCGATGGCAAGATCGAGGGAATCAATCTCGCGGAGACAGCCGTGTCGTTCGGAGAGAGTGGGCGGTTGTTTCCCGAGGACTTCACGCCGGCGGTCTATCGCGACGCCGTCCTGACGAACCTGCGGGTGTTGAAGCGGGCATTTCCGAAGTCCGTGACCATGCAGTATGCGAACTTCATGCCGGGGAATGGCTTCCGGCCAACGATCAATCCTATCTCCGTAGCGTCTATCAGAATGCTAAAGATCCGAAGGTGGGCGTCGGAGGTCCTGACCTGATGCCTTACAAGACCGGACAGATGAGTCACTACTATCCGCTCATCCGGGAATGTGCCGGCCGCGTGCCGACCGGCATCGCGGTTCAAGATGGCAACTACGAATACAAGAATCCACAAACGCAGCGGCCGATCACCATTCCTGAGCTGGTCGGATTTGCCACCGACTATCTCCAGGTGGACCGCATCTTCTGGTGCCACCAGGAGCCGTTCTATTCGGAGAGATTGATCCCCTTTCTTCGGAACCTATGACGCGGAAGAAGATGAAATGTTCGGGTTACCTTCTCGCGACCTGCGTTGCTGCCGTATCAGCGCGCGCGGAGGAAGTTATTCCTTTTACCCGCCTGTTCGACACCAGCATCGCCTCCGTTCAACCGCTCTCCGATGAAGCCATCGCGAAGCGAACCGGCTGGACGCTGGTCCCCGAGGACAAAGTCGATCACCCGTTTTCCGGCGATGCTGTGTTGGTGAACGACAAGCTGGCGGTGGTGCTGAGGAAACAGGGACGCGGCGCGGAGGTTTATTCGCGAGCGGCCAACGGCTTGAAGAATCGGGCCACCGTTGGTCACATCGGAGCAGGTTTGACGTTCGCGGATTCGATCAGCGCACTGAAGATCGTGGAGAACAACTCCAGCGCGGTGATGGTGCAAGCCGCAGGCAAGGACAAGGCGGCGGCACTGAGTTTTCGCCTGACCACCGGCGAGTCCATTCTGGAAATCCGCCCCGACGAGCAGGCCAACCCCGTCGAGGTGTTGACCGAGTCACGGTATGTGGTCGTGCCGGATTATTTTGGAGACGACATGGTGTTCGATGCCCCCTCACCCCGGCCCTCTCCCCCGGTGGGGGAGAGGGAGACCGACGGGCAGCTCCGGCGAACCGAGTATCTGCCGGCAGAGAATTTTCTGCTGAATCTCCTCGACGACGGCAACGCCATGATGATGACGGTCTGGGCATCGCGCGAACAGGATGCACGGTTCATCTCGACGACACCTTTAACGAACTCCCTCTCCCCCGCGGAGGGGGAGAGGGCTGGGGTGAGGGGGACTGCGCCAGACAAGTCCGGCGAAACCTGCTCCCTCCAGATTGGCTGCATCCGAGGCAAGAGCGTCTGGCTCGCGCTCCTTGAATCCTCCGGCCTGTGGCACGCCAGCAGCGCGTCTGCAGAAGATGATTGGAAGCCACCGTTCCCGGCGAAGTGGCGATACAGTGTTCTCCACGGGAGCGGTGTCGCCGATTCGTGGACCCTGGAGCAAGGCGTGGTCGCTGAACCCGGTAGGGACGGATTCCACTCCGTCCCTGACTTCAAGCGGGAAGATGGGGACGCGGTGGAACGTGTCCCTACCGGCCCGTTGATCGTCTATCCGATCGATCGCAGCGCCGCCACGCCGCTCACGGTCACTTGTCCGACCGACGTCATGCGCAACACGCTGGGAGTCGGCCCGTGCCAGTACATCCTCGCGTGCGAAGGTCTCGCCGCACAGGGCGATCCGACTCCGAACGCCGTGATGAACTGGGTGGAAAAGCAGTTCGAGCAGAAGAAGCAACGGAAGGCGGCAGACGACATCAAAGAACGCTTGGACGTGATGACCCAGCACATCGCCGAGGCTCGCTCGAGAATTCAAAACTACCGCGAGTTCGCTGGCCAGATGCGGAAGCGGTTGGCAAACCGACCGGGCACCGAGCCCTTCTTGCAAATCGTGGACGATGTGGACCGTTTCGTCGCGGCGGGTCTGGATCCGGCGGCGTCGCCGGAACGCGGTCGACAGTTGGCGACGCAAGTTTCCGCGCTCATCGATCAGGAGAATGCCTTCGATGCCTGCCAACGTCTCGGCGATCAGTTACGTGCGCTTGGCGCCGTGCAGGACCGCACACTTGCGAAGTGCCGAATGGCGGTCCGGCGACTCCGCGCGGAGAGCAAAACCGTCCTTGCCAATCAATCGCCCACATCCGGTCTTGCCCAGGAAGTCCAGCGCATGGCGGAACAGCAGTTGCAGAAGAAATGAAAGCCGACCACCGAGAAGACGCCCCAGCCGACGTAGCGAGTTGCACTCTGCCGTATCGCCGACTAGCAGTCGGCAAGGCGTCGCAATCAACCGAATCGTCTGACTTTTGCCGCGTGTCGCAGAATGCAATTCTGCGATACGGCAGAGTGCAATTGTGCGTTACGATGTCAGCGTGCCCGCGAGACGTGCTCCCCGGGAGCCGAACCCTGGGCAATGCGCCGGATTCGTCGGAGCCGAGATCTCAAATCTCTTTTGCGCCTCGGAGTTCAGCGTTCGGTCTTGTCCTCGCTGTCGCGACATTCCTATTTGCCCTGACTGGTCTGGCCGAGCCGCCCAAGAATCCCTTTGCCAATGCTGGTTTCGAGTTTGGCCGCGAGGGCTGGCGGGCGGACAAGGCTGGCAAAACCGAGTGCCAGTTTTCTCTCGACGAACGGGACGCGGCCGAGGGCCGGCGCAGCGCCTTGTTGACGGTGGGCACCGTCCAGGACTGGGGCGTGCAATTTGGCCAGTCGTTTTCCGCGGGTGAGAAAGGCAAGATCTACACGTTCGCGGCGTTCGCGAAGAGCATGCGAGGCCCGGTCGAGGTCGGCCTCCAGATCGAGCGCAGCGCCCGGCCCTGGGATCGGGCCGTGGGCAGCCGGTTCAAGCTCACCGAGCAATGGCGGGAACTCCATGTCACGTTCAAGGTCGAGAAGGAGTTTCCGGAAGGCTGGTTCGCCTACCTCAGTTGCGCGCAGCCGAACGCGCAGTTCAAAGCCGACGTGTTCCGACTCTACGAAGGTCCGTACGAACCGTACGAAGCAATCGCGCGGCAGGAGAACGCCGCCGTCGCGGTCCACTTGTTCGACACCGGCAAACCATCACGGACTCCGCTCACCGGTGAAGCCATTGCGAGCCGCGCCGGCTGGACGGAACTCGAGGAAGACGACGCGGCTCACGCCTTCAAGGGCAACGCTGTATTCATGAACGATCGCATCGCCGTGGCGTTGCGTCGCGGAGCCGCCGGAGCAGAGGTCTATTCGCTCGGGCCGGGAGCACCGGTTTTGCGGGCTGTACTCGCTCCGGCAGCCGGCACTGACACGCCCACGCTTTCATCATGCAAAGTCGTGGAGAACAATCCCGGCGTGGCATCTGCCGACGCGGTGTTCAACGCCGATGGCAAGAAGCTCACCCTTCGCTACGAGCTGGATCTCGGCCGACCAATCGTCCAAACCGAGGTGCGCGGCGAAGTGACAAGTCTGCGCGTCGAGGCACCCTGTCGCTTTGTGGTGATGCCGGATTTCTTCGCCGACGACATCGTGATCAACGCCGCAGAGCTGCCCGTGTCCAAAGCCGAGCTGCCGAGCGACAATTTCCTGATCCACCTTCTGCCCGATCACCAGGCCATCGTGATGAGCGTCGTGAAGACCGGTGAAGAGGACGCCGCGGTCACGCTGTCGGGCGAAGGCGGGAATAGGAGAATCAACGGTTCCGAACACCGTTTCGGAAAGGACGGCAAGGTCTGGGTCGCGATCCTCTCCGGTCCGGGGATCTGGGATGAGGAACGCATCGCCCCGGAGCAGGCAGGCCAGATCATGCGCCTGGATTGGCGGACACCGTTCCCGGCGGAATGGCGCGTCGATTGGCGGCGTGCGGAAGACGTCACGGACAGTTGGGCGATGCTCGACGAGCGGCCGGATGGCAGTTTCACCAAGAACAGCGTCTTTGGCGGGCCGGACACGATCCCGTCGGACCGCCAGCGATGGACCACCGTCCTCGGCATGTTCAAATATCCTTGCTGGATAGACCGAAGCGGGCAGGCCTTTCTTCAACCGCTCAAATCGCGGGCGCTCTCCTTCGATGGGCCGGCGATTATCTACCCGGTGAACCGCGTGCGGGAGACCAGGCTCGACACGTTTACCGTCCTGGACGTGGTGCGGAACACGCTGGGGGTGGGGCCGTGTGAATACATTCTCGACGTCGAACAGCAGCAATCCCAATACAAGGGTCGCGCCACTTGCTCGGTCCGGGACACCTTGAATCCGATCTACGCCCGCGGGCAGCAACTCCAGCGCAAGGCCGAGATTGAGAAGGTTCTCCAGGACCTCATGATTTTCATCCGGCACATTCGCGGGCGGATTGAAAATTACGTCGCGTTCGGCCGTGAAACGCTCGCCTACCTGGCGGAGCAGAAGAAGGCGCATCCAGAGCTGACTGAGCCTCTCGGAGAGTTGGAGACGCTGGCCCGCCGAATCGACGCCATATACGCGGCGCGAAAGGAATACACAGCCATCCCACAGGAATCGGGAAAAAATGGTTGGAAGCTTGACGAAAACCT
>DAOOQY010000202.1:0-7237 GCA_035389025.1 Verrucomicrobiota bacterium | reverse complement strand
CCAACCACCTGTCCCTGCGCGTCGTGGCCCAGGATGTCTACCGCAGCCTTCCCCCCCAGGACCGAAAGGAAAACGACTTTCGTCTGATGGCGGGCGTGGCCTACAAGTTCTAGAGCGGCCCGTTTCCGCGCATTCCATTTGCCCAGGGGCGGACCTCGGTCCGCCCCTTTTTGCTGCCCGATCGGGACCTGCGCGGGGAGCGTTGACATTCGACGGTTCAATGCGCGCGAGGACCATGAACCGGTTTGTTGCCGTCTGCGCGAGTCGGCGCGGATTCATGCCTTTGACGGAGCCAGATGGCGTGGACTTACGTCCGCGGCTACGAAACGGGCGGTTCATGAGAGTCCCGATGCCCACCCGCTGGCGTTCATCACGTCAGGGCTTCACACGCCCGAGGATTCGTCCAAACCCGGGATCGCGTCGAAGGGGGCTGACGAGCGCGAGACTGAGGCGTTCGGGGCGGAAGAAGGCGCGGGCTGCCGCGCGAAGATCGGAGGGTTGCACCCCCGCAACGCGGCGCTTAACGGTCTGCGTCGAGACTGTCCTGCCGTAACCCAGGACTTGCTCACCGACGTTCAACATCTGGTTCTCCGTGTTCTCGAGGCCGAGGTCGATCTGGCCCAGGGCGTAGTCCCGGGCCCTGTGAAACTCGGCGCGGCCCGGTATCTCCACCGCCAACCGCCTCAGTTCCGCCACGATGAGGCGCAGCACGCGGTCGATATGCTCGGTGTCGAGCCCGGCTGAGACGACCAAATCCCCGGTGTCCGCGAAGAAGCTGACGCTGCTGTAGATCGAGTAAGCCAGGCCGGCATCCTCACGGATTCGCTGAAACAGCCGCGAACTCATGTTCTCACCCAGGATGACATTCAGCAGGCGCAGGGCAAACCGGCGCTCGTCATGGCGAGAGCAAGTCCGGACTCCCAACGCCAAATGCGTCTGTTCGACCCGCCGGGTGGCCAGTCGCACCGCCGGTCCGTGATTGCGGGTGGTGACCGTCGGGAAGGCATCCGGCTGGCCGGTTGGCCAGCCACGCGTCAGTCGTCGGATCGTCCGAAGGGTTGGCTGTGGATTGAAACGCCCGGCAACCGCGATGACGGTCGTGGCTCCGACATAATGCTGGCGGTGGTAGGCTTGGAGTTGCTTGCGCGTCAGGGCGCCGACGGTGCGCTTGGTCCCCGTCAACGGGCGTCCGAGAGGATGCCTGGGCCAGGAGACGGCATTCAAGAGTTCCTGGACGTGCTGTTGGGGTTGGTCGAGATACATCGCGATCTCGTCCTGGATCACATCGCGCTCGGTCTCGATGTCGTCGGGGGCGAATCGGGAATGGAGGAGCATATCCGTCAGGACATCGAGCAGTTCCGGGAAACGGTCGTGCCGCGCCTTCGAGTAGAAACAGGTGTGTTCCTCGCTGGTGAAGGCGTTGAGATACCCGCCGATGCCCTCGACCGCCTCGGAGATTTGGCGGGCGGAGCGGCGGCGTGTGCCCTTGAAGAGCATGTGCTCGATGAAATGGGAGATGCCATTGAGGCTGGGCGGCTCGTGCCGCCCGCCAACCCCGATCCAGAAACCCAGGCTGACGCTCGCCATGTGCGGCATGGGCGCCAGGGCCACCCGGATTCCATTGTCCAGAAGCACCAGGCGGTCCATTAGCAGAAGGCCTTGGGGACGCTTTCCGGCGGCCCGACCCGGCGCAGGTAATCGAGAATGACCTCGACTGCTTCCTGAGGATCCTCGGTGAGAGTGACGAGATCGAGGTCGCCGGGGCTGATGAATCCAGGCGCCTCGACCGTCCGTTTGCACCAGCGCAGCAGGCCGTTCCAGTAGTGCCGACCGAACAGGATCAAGGGGAAGCGTGGAATCCGCTGGGTCTGCACCAGTGTGATGACCTCGAAGAACTCATCGAGCGTGCCGAAGCCGCCCGGCATGAACACAAAGGCCACGCTGTACTTCACGAAGCAGACCTTGCGCGAGAAGAAGTAGTGGAAATGGAGCGGGACGTTGGCGAAACGGTTTCCCTTCTGCTCGAAGGGGAGTTGGATGTTGAGGCCGACGGAGTGCGCCTTGCTTTCAGCGGCGCCTTTGTTGGCTGCCTCCATGATGCCCGGGCCCCCGCCGGTGATCAGCGCCAGACGATGTTTGCCCAACTCCCTGGCCAGCGTCTCCGCCAGCTTGTAGTACTTGTCGTCGGGCGACGTGCGCGCGGACCCGAAGATCGTCACCGCCGGCCCCAGCTTGGCCAGGGTCTCGAAGGAATCCACGAATTCGGCCATGATGCGGAAGATGCGCCAGGGGTCTTCCCGCACAAAACCATAAGGCTGATCAGTCATCGCGCGAACGATAGGGATTTGAATCCGGTGTGACAAGCGCCGGGCAGCGCGGTGGCCAAAGCCAAATTGACGCGCGCGAACGCCGTCCGTAGGCTCGCTCCGATGTCTCGGCTGCCATTCGAGTTCATGCTGGCCCTCCGATACCTGCGCCCCAAACGCACCTTCGTGTCGGCGATCACCCTGATTTCCATCGTCGGGGTCCTGCTGGGCGTGGCGGTCCTCATCATCGTCATCGCGGTCATGAGCGGGTTCGACCAACAGCTCCGCGAGAAGATACTCGGGTTCAACGCCCACCTCCGGATCGAGGATTCGGATGTGCCGTTGCGCGACTACGAGCGTCTGATGGAGATCGTGGCCGCGCACCCGTTCGTCCGAGGCGTCGCCCCGTACGTCGAAGGGCAGATCATGATCAAGACCCAGCCCGAGGTGGGCAGCCCTCGTTACATCGTCCCGCTGGTGCGCGGGGTCGATCCGCGCTTCGAGCCGAGAGTCAGCCGGCTCTTGGACAGCCTCTGGGCGGGAACCAACGATTTGCGCGGATACAGTCTGCTTGCCGGACGTCAACTCGCCGCCAACCTCGGGCTGCGCGTGGGCGATACGGTGGCCATCTACGCCGTGCGCCAGTTTGAGAAATGGGACGCGGCGCGCAAACAAGGGGAGGAGGAGGCGCCCGTCGCCGAGGACTACACGGTGCGCGGCATCTTCGAAGTGGGGTTCCACGAATTCGACTACGCCTACATGGTCACATCGCTGGCCAACGCGCAGGACTTTTTCGATCTTCAGAATGAAGCGCACGGACTCATGGTCACCCTGCGGGACCCCGACCAGGCGCCCCTGGCCAAAGCCGAACTGCTGGCCAGCCTCGGGGGCCGATACGGGATTCGCACCTGGATGGAAGAGAACTCGACCATCCTCGAGGCGCTGGTGGTGGAAAAGCAGATGATGTTCTACCTCCTCTTCTTCATCACCATCGTTGCCGCGTTCGGCATCTGCAGCGGCCTGATCACGTTCGTTGTCCAGAAGACGCGCGAGATCGGCACCCTCAAAGCCATCGGCGCCAGCGCCGGCCAGGTGATGGCGCTGTTCCTGGGTCAAAGTCTGGTCGTGGGCATTCTCGGCGTGACCGCCGGGCTCGGGCTCGGGCTGCTGGCGGTGGCCTACCGCAATGACTTTCTGTTCTTCATGCGCCGGCTCACCGGGTTCGATCTCTTCCCCGCTCAGATATACTACTTCAACGAGTTGCCGGCCCTTGTCTTGCCGCAGGACCTCGCCGTGATTTGCGGCGGGTCCCTGGTCATCTGCGTGCTGGCGGGGTTGATCCCAGCCTGGAATGCCGGCCGGCTCAAGCCGGTCGAGGCCCTTCGCCATGAGTAATGATGATCCTCGAGCCTCCGGGCCCGCGTTGGTGGTCGGACGCGATTTGCACAAGGCGTATCGGATGGGGCCGCGGGCTGTCGAGGTCCTCCGCGGCGTGAGCCTCGAGGTGCCGCGCGGGGCCTTCCTGGCCTTGCGCGGAGCCTCCGGAGCCGGCAAGAGCACTCTGCTCCATTTGCTGGGCGGATTGGACACACCCAGCGCGGGCGAAGTGGTGGTGGATGGACGCAGCCTCGCCGTCATGTCGGCCAAGGAGTTGGCGGTCTTTCGGAATCGCCGGATCGGCTTCGTCTTCCAGGCCTACCACCTCTTGCCCGAATTGGACGCCCTCGAAAACGTCAGCCTGCCGGCGCGCATCGGACGCGTCCCCGCGCCCGAGGCCTCGCACCGTGCCGCCCAGTTGCTCCGGCGTGTCGGCCTCGAGCATCGCCTGGACCATCGGCCAGGCGAATTGTCCGGGGGCGAACAGCAGCGCGTGGCCATCGCCCGCGCCCTGGTCAACGCGCCGGACCTGATCCTGGCCGACGAGCCGACGGGGAACCTGGACACGCACACCGGCGACGGGATCATCGACCTGCTCTGCGATCTGCAGGCCGAGCACCGGGCGACTCTCCTCATCGCCACGCACGATACTCGAGTCGCCGCCCGGGTGCCGCACGCGCTCGAACTCGAGGACGGGCGGCTGATCGCGCGTTGATCGGGGCTGGAACCGTGCCCAGACGCCCCCGCGCCCGGCAGTGCCGGCAAATGCACACTTGTTTGCCGCCGTGCGGGCGGCGTATGCTTGACGAACAGGCAAGAATCCTGCTGCTGAGACTGAGCATACGATTATGACAAACATGGATTGGCCCTTCGCATCGGCCCGACACACGGCCTCACACCGCACCCGAGCCGGCTTCACCCTGATCGAGTTGCTCGTGGTGATCGCAATCATCGCAATTCTCGCGTCCATGCTCTTGCCGGCGCTCTCCCGCGCCAAGGCAAAAGCCACCGCGATTTCGTGCGCGAACAATCTGAAGCAGTTGAGCGTGATCTGGACGATGTATTCCGGGGACAACAACGAGGCCCTGGTTCTCAATGGCAGTGGCACCGAGGCCACGGTTCCGCTCACCTGGGTCGGCGGCAGCTTCGCGACCCTCGAGTCCGACATGACCAATATTTTCAAACTGATCGATCCCAAGTTCTCGCTTTTTGGACCCTACCTGCGTTCGACCGACATTTATCGCTGCCCCAGTGACAAAACGCTCGAGCAGGTCGGCAACAAGAAAGTGCCCGTTGTCCGCAGTTACGGCATGAACTCATTCGTTGGATGGAAGGGATCCGCCTACCGGGACAATCCACCATCCGGATACAAGCTGTACACGCGGAGCGGCGACTTCACCGAAGGCGGTCCTTCGGAGATTTTCGTTTTTTCCGAAATCCATCACGACAGCATCTGCCGCCCGTTCTTCGGCATGATCATGGATGAACCGGCCTTCTACCACGTCCCGGCCAATTACCACAAACCATCGAGCACGTTTGCGTTTGCGGACGCGCACGTGGAAATCCACAAGTGGGTCGATCCGCGGACCTATAACCCGCCCAGGGGATTGAGTTGGCATTCCCACGATTACCCCGTGCCCAACAGCCGGGATACCGTCTGGCTCCAGCAGCACGCGTCCGTGCGCACCCGCTAGCCCGCATTGGTCCGCGTTCCGGCGTCTTCGGCTTCGCGGTCGCGAGGACTTCGTGAAACATGCGGACCGGGAATCGCTCATGTCGAGGTCGCGCAGAAGCCAGGGCGATCACCGGTATTACCTCCTGCCAGGGATGGGCCGGAGCAATCGGCGTCATCGCCGCCGGGTCCTCCTTGTCGCGATTCTCGTGGGAATCTGCGGCTCGGCACTCTTCGGGGCGCTACTCTACTGGGTGCATGGGCGATGACCCGGTTCTTTGCCGGACCATAAATTCCAGTTGCCAAGGTCGCGGAAAGTCGTATTTTGCTTGTTCTGTTTTCGACCGACCCCCGTCGGTGTGGTCGCGGAGCCACGGAAAGCGCCGCGTCGGCGCCGGCCGGTGGGGAATAGAACCCAAAAGGAACACTGCCTTGAACGCGGACTACTGCCGGAAAGCCCTGGAAAAAGTCGGCAACCCGAACACTCTGGTCAATCTGCTCTCGAAGCGCGTGCGCCAACTCAACTCGGCGGGTGGCGCGGGCTCGCGGCCGTTGATCGCGGATGCGAGCAACCTGGGGGCCGCCGACATTGCCCTGAGGGAGATCATCGAAGACAAGATCAGCTTCGAGGCTGTGCCCGAGGCGCCCGCCCCCGAGGTGCACATCAAGCGCAAGCGCCGGGGCTAGGCTTCGGCCTATGGCCGACATCGTGACCAACTCGAAGGCCCGGCGCGATTACCACATCATCGAGACATTCGAGGCGGGCATTGTGTTGCGCGGCACCGAGGTGAAGTCGCTCCGCGCTGGCAAAGGCCAGATCGCCGATGCCTTTGCCCGCGTCGATCGCGGCGAAGCGTTTCTCCATAACGCGCACATCGACGAATACGCGCAGGGCAATCGCCAGAATCACATACCGGCGGCGGCGCGCAAACTCCTGCTTCACCGATCGGAGATTCGCAAGCTGTCGGCCTACGCCGAGGTCAAGGGACACACCCTTGTGCCGCTCGCGTTCTACTGGAAGAACGGACGCGTCAAGGTGTCGCTTGCGGTCGGCCGCGGGAAGCAGGAGTTCGACAAGCGCGAGGACCTCAAGCGGCGCGAATCGGACCGCGAACTCAAGCAAATCAGCATGCGCCGCCTCAAGGGGCGGTGATTTGCGTCCGTGGTGATCCGCGGGCGTCTTACTTGGGGCGGGTTCCCGGCGGCACGTACGTTTTGTGCCAGTAGAACTGCCAGAGCCGATCCAACTTCGAGGTCTCGACGTGGCCGTCCATGCACGACATGTTGACCGCGCCGGGCAATGGTTCGCCCGGTTTCATGCTCTTGGGGGCGGCGCGTGGGCTGGCGATGCTGTGGCGGGCGATGCAGTAGCGGCCCATCCCGCCCGCCGGGCCGTCGCCTTCGAAGAGGTTTCGCGCCGGCGGATCGCTTGCATCGGGCCAGGCATCGACCCACATGGCGTCACCGACAAAGGGGGTCAGGGCCGGCATCGCGATCTCCGCCTCGCGCGCCAGCACCTTGTTTTGCTCGAATCCCAGATCGTAATAGAGCCAGCCGTTGTATGAATAGCTGCCCTGGTAGCCGAGGTTTGCGTTCGTGCGCCAAATCCACGTCTCGTCCGCGGTGCCATAGTCGGCATTGAGCGGATTCCGGCTGATGCGGCGGCGCGGTTCCGGCGCGGTGGGGCAGTAGCGGATGAAGTGCGCCTGCCCCTGGTAATCCATCAGCTTTGCCATCCAGAGACTGTTGCCCAAATCGTAGGGCACCGAGCGGGTGTAATCGGTCACGTACATCGAGTGGGCCAGGACCATCTGCTTGAGGTTGCTGGTGCAGGACGAGGTGCGGGCCGTGCGCCAGGCGGCCTTGAACGTCCTTATTCGCC
>DAOOQY010000201.1:0-7270 GCA_035389025.1 Verrucomicrobiota bacterium | reverse complement strand
CAACCCAGGCACTGCTCCCTGCCTGCGCGAGAAACGCCCTTCGCGGTATTCCGGGGCTCATGGTGCGAATGATCGTTGCCATAGCGTGATTTTCAGCAAGGTCACAGTCCGAACTGCCGCAGGTCCGCTACACGAGGAACGCGTCGCGGCCGGCTCATTCCTTCATCCGTTAACTCTCTTTCTAACCCGCATAGCGGTCCTCTTGCGAAGTCTGACCGCCATGTGCACCGACGGGGTGTGAAATATGCGGGTTAGGGTCTGTGCTGGCCGCAAGCCGTCATTCGCCCCAACGTGCAAGGGGCCATCGCCGTGTCACCGACGGCACCCCGAGAGTGCCATGCAGGGGCGTCGGGCTGGACTGAATTCACGGTGGCGGACAATCGCCTCGGCTTGACGCCTGGGCCCCGGTGGGGTTTCTCAGGCGTTGAGGAGTTGCTTCGCCTGCTCCTCGACAAACGCCACGTTTCGGGCCATGTCCTCTTGCAGCGCCGGTGTGTCGTGCTCAAAGTCGATCGTGGTCAGGCCGCGATAGCCGAGACGCTTGAGTTCCTTGAGCGACAGTGCGAAATCGCCCTCGCCCTCGCCGAAGACCGTGTTGCGAGAATCGGGATCGTTCTTCTTGGCGATGTCTTTGAGATGGAAACTGATAATCCGGCCTCTCACCTTGCGGAGCGACTCCACCGGGTCCAGGCCCGAGCGCGCCCATTGTCCGGCGTCGGCACAAGCGCCCATGCGCTCGGTCCGGTTTTGGCAGGCGGCCAGCACCTGTTCGGGCTGCCAATAAGCGGACTGGCCCCGGGCGTGATTGTGGAAGGCCACGCCGATCCGGTACTCAACGCAGAGCTTCTCGATCATATCCAGGGCGTCCGCCGGGGGTTCCGCGACGATGACGCCGGTGCCCATCTCGTGGCAGAAATCGAAGAGGCGCTTGGCCTGGTCGGGCTTGCCGCTGAAGTTGGCGAAGATGCTGGACATGAACATGCCACGCTCGGCGAGCATCCCTTTGAGTTCCTTGCGCACGTCCGCGGGCATGTCCTCGTTCGCTCGCACGTCCGGCCGTTTGCTGTCGACCTTCAGCGCCGTGAGCGGTTCGACATGGCGGATACCCAGGGCAGCGACCTTGTCCAAGGCTTCAAACAGCGGGAACCGCCGGTAGGTGTAAAGCTGGACGCTCAGTTGCCAACCCAGTCTCTCCAGGTTGGGGGTGCTGAGCTTGACCGGGGCCGCTGATGCCGGCCTGGCCTTCCAGGATGCGAGGGCCGCTGCCAGCACACCGCTGCGGATTAGGAACTGCCGCCGACCCATGCCGATGTTCGTTGTCATTGTGGTCTGATGTTTGCCGGCGACTAAAGGCCGATTGAAGAGAAAAGGCGATGGCAAAATCAGTCCGCGCCATCTCGCTCCGCCGAAGACAAGGAACAGCGCCGACTCACGTCGGCGGCTACGAGGTTCACGGGCAGAACTGCTGTTTACGCTGGAAACCGGCTGGTCCTGCGCGTATACGCAGTTCATGCGAGTCGAGAAGCCGTTGGGCAGACGAAACCGCAGGGCGGACGGCGCCCTGTCCGGTCGTCGCCAATTCCTGGCACAACTGACCGGTTTAGCCGCGGCGACGGCGTTGGCATCAAAGCGCGCGGCGGCGGCTGGCGCGGAATCACCTCCGCCGCCAGCATCCCTGCCGAGCATCCAGTTGGGCACGCACCGCATCAGCCGATTGGTGGCGGGCTCCAACCCGATCCTGGGTTATTCGTACCTGGGGCCTCACACGGACCGCCACCTCAAGGAGTACTTCACCGTGGAACGGACGGTGGAGTTTCTCGAAAACTGCGAGCGCTCTGGCATCACGGCCCACCAGTTCGCCGACCCCGAACGCGCGCTCCCCTACCTGCGCCCGCTCCGAGAGCGCGGCAGCAAGCTGCAGTTCATCTGCCTGCATGGCGAGCGCGACTCGATACGCCGGGCGGTCGACCTGACCCAGCCCATCGCCATGGTCCATCACGGCGGCGTGACGGATCGGCTCTTCGCCGAGGGCAAATCGAGTGTCGTGCATGACTACGTGAAGGCGGCCCATGACGCCGGCGTGCTGGCCGGGGTTTCCGCCCACAACCCCGACTGCATCCAGCGCATCGCTGACGAGGGCTGGGAAGTCGATTTCTTCATGGCCTGCTTCTACTTCCTGACGCGCCCGCGGGGCAAGGAGGCCGGGGAAGTCCCAACGCTTGAGATCGCGTATCCGTTCTATAGGGACGATCCCAGAGTCATGACGAAAGTCATGCGGCAGGTCAAACAGCCCTGCCTCGGCTTCAAGATTCTGGGCGCCGGCCGCCTTTGCGCGGACCAACCGACCGTGCGGGCGGCCTTCCAGTTCGCCTTCGAGAACCTCAAGCCCACCGACGGTGTCATTGTCGGCATGTTCCCCTGGTGCTTCGACGAAGTCAGCGCCAACGCTCAGTACACACGCGAACTGGGGACAGCGGCATACTGAAGCCGATGCGCGGCGGACTGCGTGAGGAACTCCTCGATCGGGATTCCGTGCCCGACGCGACAGTTCTTCGCCGACGATGCCGTGTTGCAGGAAGGCCTCGGCAACGGCGAGCGCTGGGGCGTGGTTCATGGCGAACACCATGATTGGTCAGGGGCGCCGGGCTCGTCAATCGTGTCGGACACACGGTTTGGTTTCATGTGGACAACTGTGCCTGGAGGGTTTGACATCGGCTGTCACCGGGGCCGAAATGGGCGACGCGTAAACCGACCCCGAGACCGCCATGCCGAAAGTCGTCGATCAACTCTACTCGCGGCCGCCGTGGGCGCGCATGATGCGCATCCACGAGCGGATTCACTCCGGCGATCATCCCAACTGCAACCACCTCGCCCGGGAACTGGAGGTGTCGAGCCGCACGATCAAACGGGACATCGACTTCATGAAGTGCCGGCTGGAACTGCCAATCGAGTACGACGACCGCCGCTACGGCTACTACTACGCGCGACCGGTCGAGCAGTTTCCCGGCGTGCGGATCACGGAGCCGGAGTTGTTCGCCCTCCTGGTGGCGCAGAAGGCCATCGTCCAGTATCACGGCACGCCGTTCGAGCAACCCCTGGAAACGGCCTTCCGCAAGCTGACCGCGCAACTCAGCACGGATTCGGAGTACACGTTCCACAACCTGGAACAGGCGCTGTCGTTCCGACCGCTGGGGCCGGAGGACACGGACCTGGGGCTCTTCCAGCGGTTGAACGCCGCGTTGCGGGAGCGCCGGGTGTTGCGGTTCAAGTACCGGAACCTGGGAACGACGAAGGCCCAAACCCGGCGGGTGGAGCCGTATCATGTGGCGTGCGTCGACAACCGTTGGTACCTGTTCGCCTACGACCGGGCGCGGAAGGCGATGCGGACGTTTGCCCTGAGCCGGATGCACCGGCCAGAGTTGACGAAGGACCGGTTCGAGCGACCGGCGAAGTTCAATCCGGACGAGTATTTGCGCGGGAGCTTCGGCGTGTTCACGGGCAAGGATGACTTCGAGGTGGTGATCGAGTTTGACGCCTGGGCGGCGGACCTGTTGCACGGGCGGCGGTGGCACCCGAGTGAGGAGGTGATCGAGTTTCCGAAGGGCGGGCTGCGGATGTGGCTTCGGTTGAACAATATCGAGGAGATCGAGCGCTGGGTGTTGAGCTGGGGCAAACACGCGACGGTCATCCGTCCATTAATGCTGGCCAGGCGGATCAAACAAGCCGCGGCGGAACTCTTGCGGAAGTACGAAGAAGCATCTGACCGCTCTGAAGGGCCAGATTCATCCTCAACGCGTTGATTGACCGCGGTCTCGTGGATCATCCGGCGGGGTTTCGGCCAGACGCCGGCGCGATTGAATCAGGGCTTGAGGGAGAGCAGGCGCGGTTTTGTTCTTCTCGCGCGCGGGCGCCACCACTCCCCCCTGTCAGTTCTGACAGTAGCCCGTCCGCGCTGCGTCCCCGTACTGTGGGACGAGCGAGCATGGGGTGCGAGCGAAGGAAGCCCACCCCCCCCGTCGCGGCCAAACCAATCGCAAAGGAGACACATATGACAGAGGAATCCGTGGGCTGCGGAACACCGTCACCCTCACCCGTCCGGCAGAGCGGGACACCCGCTCCCATCGGACCTGCCTGCCGAAGCCCCGGTGCAGGCAGGTGGGAGGGGGACGGCCTGCCTGCCGCGCTGCGCTTGGCGCAGGCGGAGGATAGGGCTCTTTGTCGGGTAGGCAGCGGACCCCTGAGCAACCGCGGAACGACAGGGCTGAGCCGCGTTGGCGCCCGAGGTCTGGCGGGCTTGTTGTTGGCGGCCGGGTTCCTGTGCTGGACAGAGCCGGCGGAGGCCGCGTCGGCGAAACCGAACGTGCTCATCATTTGGGGTGACGACATCGGCGTGTTCAACATCAGCGCGTACAACATGGGCATGATGGGCTACCGGACGCCGAACATCGACCGTCTGGCATCGCAGGGGGCGTTGTTCACCGATTGGTACGGCCAGCAGAGTTGCACCGCCGGCCGGGCGGCCCTGATCACCGGCCAATCGCCCATCCGCACCGGCCTGACGAAGGTCGGGCTGCCGGGCGCGCCTGAGGGGATGCAGAAGGAGGACCCGACCATCGCGACACTCTTGAAAGCGCAGGGCTACATGACTGGTCAGTTCGGCAAGAACCACCTGGGCGATCGCGACGAGATGCTGCCCACGGCGCACGGGTTCGACGAGTTCTTCGGCAACCTCTATCACATGAACGCCGAGGAAGAGCCGGAGCACCCCGACTACCCGAAAGCGCCCGAGTTTCGAAAACGGTTTGGGCCTCGAGGGGTGATCCAGAGCTACGCCGATGGGCGCATCACCGACACCGGCCCGCTCACCCGCAAACGCATGGAGACGGTCGACGAGGAGGTCACGGCCCAGGCGCTCGATTTCATGGAGCGGGCGGCGAAGTCGGGCAAGCCATTCTTCCTTTGGTGGAACTCGACCCGCATGCACATCTTCACCCATTTGAAGAAGGAGTCCGATGGCAAGACCGGCTATGGCGTCTATGCGGACGGCATGGTCGAGCACGACGGCCATGTCGGCCGGATTCTCGACAAGCTCGAAGCGCTCGGCCTGGCCGGCAACACCATCGTGATGTACTCGACGGACAACGGGGCGGAGACCTTCACCTGGCCCGATGGCGGTACGACCCTGTTCCGGGGGGAGAAGAACACCAGTTGGGAAGGGGGCTATCGCGTGCCCTGCATCATCCGCTGGCCCGGGGTGATCAAACCCGGCACTGTCAGCAACGCCATCGGAGCGCACGAGGACATGCTCACCACCCTGCTGGCTGCCGCGGGCGACACCACGGTGAAGGATGACCTGCTCAAGGGCCGCGCGATCGGCAACCGGACCTACAAGGTCCATCTCGATGGCTACAACCTCCTGCCCGCGCTCAAGGGCGAGGCCCCGTGGCCGCGCAAGGAGTTCGTGTACTGGACCGACGACGGCGGCGTGGCCGCGCTGCGGTTCGCCGATTGGAAGTTCATGTTCCTGCGGCAGGATGCGGTCGGTCTGAGCGTCTGGCAGGAGCCGTTCGTGTCTCTGCGCGTCCCGATGCTGATCAACCTGCGCATGGACCCCTTCGAACGCGCGCAGACCGAGAACACAGCCGGGTATCAACTCTGGTGCATGCAGCACATGTTCGCCATCGCGCCCGCCGCCGATTACGTCGGCCAATGGCTCCAGAGCTTCCGTGAGTTCCCGCCCCGTCAGAAACCCGGCAGCTTCAATCTCGACCGCGTGATGGAGGCGGTCAGCAACCCGCAAGGCGGGAACAAGTAGAATGAAGAGCGAGGCGTGTGGAGGGGTGCATCCGACGACGACTGCCCGAGACGCGGTGCGGCGAATTGCCGCCGACATGAATGCGGCCATCATCGGCCAGGAAACCGCGGTCGAGCGCCTGCTCATCGCGTTCCTGGCCGACGGCCATGTCCTGATGGAAGGGTTGCCCGGCGTCGCCAAGACGCGGTCGATCAAGACGCTGGGCCGGCTGATCGAAAGCGAGTTTCGCCGACTCCAGTTCACGCCCGATCTGCTCCCATCGGATGTGACCGGGTCGGAAATCTACCGCGAGCGGACCGGGACGTTCGATTTTCAGCCCGGCCCCATCTTCGGGAATCTCATTCTTGCGGATGAGATCAACCGGGCGCCGGCGAAGGTGCAGGCGGCGCTGCTCGAAGCGATGGAGGAGCGGCAGGTGACGGTCGCCGGCAAGACGCACACGCTGCCCCGGCTCTTCCTGGTTCTCGCCACCCAGAACCCGATCGAGCAGGAAGGCACGTACCCGTTGCCCGAGGCGCAGATGGATCGTTTTCTCCTCTACGTCCATGTGCCCTACCCCCCGGCGAGCAACGAGGCCGCGATTCTGCGCCTGGTGCGCGGCGAGAAACGCGGCGCATCGAGCGAACGGGCCGGCCGCATCCCGCAGGAAGTCATCTTCGCCGCGCGCCAGGAGGTGCAGACCGTCCATGTCGCCGAGGCGGCGGAGCGTTACATGGTGGACCTGGTCATCGGCACGCGCGAGCCGCAGCGGCACAATGGCGAGCTCGCCCGGTGGATTCGCCTGGGCGCCAGCCCGCGCGCCACCCTGGCCCTCGATGCCGCCGCGCGCGCGCACGCATGGTTGCAGGGACAGGACTTTGTCACGCCGGAGAACATCCGCGCCGTGGCCCCGGCCTGTCTGGCGCATCGCATCCATCTCTCCTACGAGGCGGAGGCCGCCGGCAAGACCCGCAACGACGTCGTCGAGGCGTTGCTCAAGACGGTGGTGCCCACCTGACCCGCATGTTTACACCCCGTCAGCGCAAAGGGCGGTCTGACTTCCCAAGACGTATGCCATGCGGGTTGGAAGACCGTTCCCGCCCATGAGCGCCGCCGTCACCGTCACGCTCGAAGAGTTGATCCGGCTCAAGGCCGAGGCGCGCGGATTCACCTTCCTGGCACGCCAGCCGCTCACATCGCTGCTCGCCGGGCGCCATGCCTCGCGTTTGCGCGGACGCGGCCTCGCCTTCGAGGAACTGCGTCCGTACGTGCCGGGCGACGATGTGCGGTCGATGGATTGGAAAGCCACCGCGCGCCTGCGCGCGCCCCATGTCCGGGTGTACAGCGAGGAACGGGAGCGTCCGATGCTGCTGGTCGTGGACCAGCGCCGTCCGATGTTCTTTGGCAGCCGGCGCGCGATGAAGTCCGTCACTGCGGCCCAGACAGCCGCCGTGGCCGCGTGGCGGGCCCTGTTGG
>DAOOQY010000200.1:0-7287 GCA_035389025.1 Verrucomicrobiota bacterium | reverse complement strand
ATCCTGACGATCGGTCCTGGGATACGCGTCTGAGGCAATACATGCTGGGCGAATTTCTGTTGGTGTCGGCCTTCTCCAAGGACGTGCGCCTGCCGGCAGGCGACTGGATCGACTTCTGGAGCGGCAAACGCACCACCGGTCCCGCGACGCTTCCCGTGGAGCTGACGCCGACCCGTGGCGGTGCGCTGCTGGTCAAGAGCGGCGCCATCATAGGCGAGGGCTCGCCAAGCCTCCCCATTCGTGGTGATTCGTGCGATTCGTGGACATCGGTCTGAGACCCCAATCCGCGAAATTGCGGGTTAATTGTGCCCATGAACCTCGAATGCGAAAGCCCTTGGAAATCAACGGGGCAATCCGAGGTTCATGGGCAGGCACTGCTTCGGCAGCTCGACGAACGTCTTTGGCTGGGAGTTCCCTCTCGAGTTCTATCTTGCACTAGACCGCCCGCCCATCGGAGAGGACTCGCGTGAGACCCAACCCGGCGGATGGGAGCTCGACTTCATCGCCAAGGGCTCGGTCACCGCCATCGGCGAAGGACGAAAGCCGGAAATCCCCTCAGAAGTCGGGGCGGCTCTGGACGCGCCCTCCTCTCGGCGCTTCCGCCCTGAGCCGCCGGCAATTCACCTTGGCAGGCTCCAGACCCAGTCGCCCTCCTGAACTTCAACCGCGACGCCCTTCGGGGCGGGAGGGCGGGCGCTCTTGCCTCCGTCGTCCTTCTCGTCCCAGCCGATCGAGTAGAGGACGTAACCGCCTTCGGGTAGAAGGCGGTACCGGAGCGGTTGCCCGTCGATCAGGTCGTGCGGGAGGCGGTCCAGGAAGCGCGGGACGAGGGGATCGAGCGACGCGGGTCGTTCCCCGGTCGCGAGGCGATGACGTTCAAGGGCGCAGGCGACACGGGCCGCATCGACGTAGGTTTGCATGCGGGCGATTTTGGCGGCGCCGTTGATCACCGCGGGGAAGAGCTGCCGGGCGAAGATGGTCGAGGCTCTGGTCGGCAACGCCTCGACCGCCTTGCGCCCCTCCCGGGCAATGGGCGGCGAGACTCGACGTTGCTGAGGACTCACGGCGGCCAGCGTGTAATCCTGGTGCAGCCTCGACAGCACCACCATGTTCCGGCAATACCAGCCGCCGGGCATGAGCCAGAGCCAACGGGAGCGGCCTGGCTCGGAGGAATCACCCTGAAACGAAAGCAGGTCGGTGGGGTCGAACCTCCAGCCCTGGCGCCGGGCCCAGTCGAGGGTCTGCACGACGCAGGCGCGCTCCCCGCGGATAGCCTGGCCGTATTCGGCGAGAAGGTCGACCGTGGCCAAATCCCGCTGCAGCCCGGTCAACTGTTCCTCACTCCAGGCCTGACGGACGAGTCCTTCGCGGACGACCTGGAGATTGACGCCCACCATCGCGACCCGCACCAGGTGGTCGATCAATAACGGCTCGTCGCGCAGGCAGTTGCTCAGGCGAAGCGCGAGCTCCCAGTCGGCGAACGCCGCGGCGGACTGCTTCAGCTCGAGGCCGGCGGTGGCCCGGAGCGCGAGCGTGAGCGAGATCCCTTTGAGTTTCCCCAAGTGGGGCAACAGGATGGCGAACGGATTCCCGTCGCTCTCCCTCGCGGCGTAATCGATCGGGAATCGGCAGACGGGACGCGTGGCCGCCGCGGCGCGCAATTCCGCGACGTCGGCATCGAAAGCGGCCAGGGCGACGCGCACCACCTCAGCCGGGGAGCTCGCCGGGTCCGCCTGGAGGTAGTTGGTGTTTCCCCGGTAGAACCGGGCGCACGCCTCGAAATCGGCGAACGTTCCTTGATCGAGATTGCCCACGGCGGGATCGCCCTCCCGTCGTCCGATACTCATGCGCTCAAGGCGGTTCAGGCCGTTGGTGTCCAGCCACTCGAGAGGGCGGTCGGGACTGCGCGCGAAGTTGAAGAGCGGCTTGAGCATGGGCGCCAGGGCGAGGTTCTGCGCGTCAGGAACGCTCGGCGGCGCCAATTCACCAAGCATGAAGCGCTCGCCCTGGGCCTCGAGCGCCCGACGGTGTTGGTCCCAGGCGCGTTTCCCGCGCCAATTCTCGACGGCATAGAACAGCGCCGGCAGCGTGACCAGCATCGCGATCACCAGAAGGACCCGGCGGAGCACGACCCAACGGAAGAGCCACACCAGAACGCGACGGGTCGTGGTGCGTTGCCAATGATTCGGAGCAGAGTCGGCGGCGTTCATGGGGAGACCTCTCAGGCTGTGGTGGGGGAGTTCGGAAGACGTTTCTCGCTGCGCGGACCGCCCCCGCGACGGGGCGTCTGTGGCGCAAGCGGAGGACTCGATTCGAGGAGCGACGCACGGAGACGCGCCTGTTCGGTGAGGGCGAGGCGCAGATCCCCGGCGGGCCGTTCGGCGGGCACCGAGCGCGCGGTCAGCGGGACCGGGCCATCGGCGGCAAGGTGCAATCCGAGGATCGTCACCCATGCCAGGGCAAGTCCGCTCCAGGCCCAGCGGCCGGACCAAACGAACTGCCTCCAGAACACCGTCAGACCTCCGCTTGCGAGGCGCGGTTCCAACGCGTCCAGAGGACACACATGTTCAGCCACGACCTCGCGCCGGAGGGCGTCGAGGCGCATCCGGGCTCCGGCGTGGCGTGCCAGCAGCAACTCGCGTGGGGTTTTCATGATTCACGTTCCAATCTTTGGCGCAAAGCGCGTTTGGCGTAGTGCAGGCGGGATTTCACCGTGCCCACGCCGGTGTTCGTCACGGCGGCGATATCCTCGAGCGGGAAGTCCTCGAGATAATGCAGGAGAAGCACCGCCCGATGCGCCGGCGTCAATTGACTCACCCCGGTCAAGAACGCCTCCTCCTGTTCCCTTCGAATGAGCCACTCGCTCGGGTCGGGATCGGCGGCCGGTTCGCTCGCCTCCACTTCTTCGAGCGGAATCGAGTCTGGCCGCAAGCGCCGCCAGCGTTGCAGGCATTTCTGATGCGCGATACCGAACAACCACGAACCGAATTTGTGGTCCGCACGCAGGCTGCCGACGTGCCTTGCGGCGCTGATGAAGGTCTCCTGCACGATATCGAGGCTGGCCTCCCCATCACCGGTGAGTTCGCAGACATAGGCATAGAGCGGCATCTGGTAACGACGGAACAAGGCGTCCCAGGCCTCCGGCCGGCCCTCTCGAGCCGCGGCGATCGGCAGTGATTCCTGTTCCAGCATCGCCATCATTCTCGCTCAGTAGAATGCCGGGGACGAGGAAAGGTTCAATTCCGGCGCCTGGTCGCCAGGACCCGCGTCGGCACCGGGCGTCAAGTTCGCACACCCGTGACTCTGATACGCAAAACGAGTGGAGGGGCATGCGCCTGCGAGGCGGACGACCCACGTCTGGGGGTGGTGGAAGCTACCACCAAACCGGAAGCGGAGGCGGAGGCCCGCCAAGGCTGGGCGGCACTCATCAAGCAGGTCTACGAAGCGAATCCGCTTTGCTGTCCCAAGGGTGGTACGACGATGCACATCGTCGCCTTCATCGAGAGGCATGAGACCGACGTGCTCGAAAGAATTCTCCGGCACCGTGGACTGTGGGAGGAGGGTGCGGCTCGGGGACCGCCGGGCGTCGAGGCGGTGAACTGAACCGTAAAGACAATGAGGTCAGATCCATATGTATGGACCTGACCCCATTGCCTTCGCGTGTAAGGAGGAGGCTTCACTTCCGTTGGTTCTCAAACCAGACAGGCCCGCCCCACTTGCCCGGTCACCACCATATCCACGTCGCCGTCGGCATCCAAGTCCGCCGCACAGAGACTCACCCTGGAGCCGATCCCCTCGTCGGAGCAGACGGCGCGCCTGGTCCGCCGGGGACTGGGGCCGCGCTGCAATTCATAGAATCAGCTCCATTTCATCCGGTTTGGGCCGCCTGGCAACCAGAAACACCAGAAACACGCCCGAAGCGCGCCGCGACCGAGCCGCGGAACTTTCACTCGATCGCCCGGTCTAAGTGAGGCAGTACCACGGTGTCCAGGTGCGACAACCGTGCGCGAGATGAAGATCCACCACGAAGCAAGTCGCCTGCCCGTTTCGACGAGGCGTCGGCTCTGGCGCTGGGTGGTTGGTGCGGCCGCCGGGAGCGTGCTCTTGGTGATTGCCGCCCTCCTGACGCTGTTCGGTCTTTACACGAGCCGGCGGCCAATTCCTCTCGGCCTGAGGGACATCACGCAGGCCGATCGAGAGGCATTGACTGAACGATGGGGCGAGTTTCAGCCGAAGGTCCTGCGGGGACTCCCGGCGGCCCCCTTCACAGCGACGCCGCGAGACCTGGACGTCTTCTTCTCGTTCATGCCGCTTTACAGAGATCGCGTCCACTTCAGTGCCGAGGGGAACACATTGCGGGCGGACCTCGCCCTGCCGCTGGACCGGTTGATGCCGGTAATTGGAACCGGGCGGTATCTCAACGCGACCGACACTTTCCGTGTAGAACTGGGGCCAGAAAGAGCGCTCCGGGTGGAAGTATTGTCGGCGCAGGTGAACGGCCGTCCGCTGCCCGTCTGGATCAAGCGCCTGCTCGGACGAAAGGAGTTCCATCAGGACTTCCTGGGTTTGATGGGCGGCCCGGCTTTCCTGCGGAACCTCGCGAACTTGAAAGTGCGGGACGGAGCGCTGGTGTTGACGCCGCGCCAAGTCGAGGAGCACTGATATCTGTGTCTGCCTGTGTTCAACTGTGGTCTTGTTGGATGGCTGTGGCCAAGTACCGATGAGCTCTGCGCCCTCCATCCTCTTCATCAGCGGCGGTATCGGGTTGGGACACGTCACGCGCGATCTGTCCCTCGTGGCGGCCCTGCGGGCCCGCCGCCCTGGCTTGCGCCTGCGGTGGCTGGCCGCCGATCCGGCGCGGCAAGTCTTGCACGAGGCCGGCGAGGCTCTGACACCCGAATCCGACGCGTTTGCCGGTGAAACCGAGTTGGCCGAGACCCTCGCCGGACCATTCCGCCTCCCCTTGATGAATCCGGCGACCTTGCTCAAGTCGCCCCGGGTCATCCGCGGTGTTCTAAGGATGATGCGGAATCAGCAGCGCAACCGCAGGTTGTTCACAGAACTGACGACCCGTGACCATTTCGATCTCATTGTTGGCGATGAGGCTTTCGATCTGATGCTGGCTCTTGTTTTCAAGCCGGCCCTGAAGCCGGCGCCCATCGCCATGCTCTTCGATTTCGTGGGGCTGGATCCCACGTCAAAGAACCCGCTCGAATGGCTATGGGTGCAACTCTTGAGTTGGCCGGGTGTACGGCTGGTGAAGCGGTTCCCGCGCGTCTTCGACCTGACCCTGATGGTGGGCGAGGAAGAGGACGTCGCGGACCGGCGGTTCGGTTTGTTCCTTCCGAATCGTCGGACACTGGCGCGATCGCTGGTCAAGTTCGTCGGGTACATTTGTCCGTTTGATCCTCTTGACTACCGGGACCGCGCCGCGCTTCGACAACGACTCGGCTATGGCTCGGAGCCGTTGGTGATCTGCGCAATCGGGGGCACCGCCGTCGGACGAGACCTCCTCGAACTCTGCGGTCGGAGTTACCCCCTGCTGCGCCAGCGGCTACCGGAACTGCGCATGCTCCTGGTCTGCGGGCCGCGCCTGCGGCCCGAGACCCTCGACGTGCCCACCGGAGTCGAGCGGCGGAGCTACGTGCCGCAGCTCTTCGATCACTTCGCGGCGTCTGATCTGGCGATCGTCCAGGGAGGGGGCACGTCCACGATCGAGTTGACGGCGCTGCGACGGCCCTTCCTTTACTTCCCGCTTGAGGCGCACTTCGAACAACGGCTGCATGTGGCCCGCCGGATCGCACGGCACGGTGCCGGCTTGCAGTTGGAGTTCAGCGAGACGACGCCGGAAGCCCTGGCCGCCGCGGCGCTGGCGCACATCGGAACGGAACCGCGGTATCCCCCCATTCGGACCGACGGCGCCGCCAGGGCGGCGGAGCATTTGATGCGACTGTTAGCAAGGCGCGCCTCAGACCAATCCAAGTCATCGACCTCTTGAATGGCCCCGCACGTTTCCCCTTTCCTCCCTCCCACGCCTATGAGGGCAAACGCTATGACAAATCACTCAAGGCCCATGAAGGCAACGGGGTCAGATCCATACTATTGACATATGCGAATCGCGGAAGAGCCCCAGAGCGGGGCACGACGTGGCAAATGCCTGGCGATAATCTGCAGCGGGTTTGCGAAGGACGAGGCCCGGACGGTGTGTGGAAGGCATGAGACGCAAGTGGTGTGCATGGAGAGAAGAGAAGTCATGCCTTGAAGCGCCTGTCGCGGGATCATATGTAATATGTATGGACCTGACCGCATTGCCTTCGAGGATTCTCGGTGCGTTGGTGTTCGTGTGTGGACCTTGGTGGTCTGAGGTTGACTGGAGTGACGATCTCATGCTCAAAGCGCATCATTCGACCGCGATCGCCTGACCCGGCACAGCGTCGACGACCCGGCCGTTGATCGCGATGGTGCGCAGGCCATCGCTCGGCGGCACCCACAACGAAATCGCCTGGGGCGGATGCCGAAAGCCGGGCTCGAAATCCACGCGCAGCCGCCGCCCGTCATCCTCGAGCTGAAACCGCAACGTCACCGGACCGAACGTCGTCGGAATCCGCTCCCACACGGTCGGACGCTCGCTGCTCAGCCACGCCCGCGGCACGAGCCGGAGCAGGTGCAGCCGGTCTGGCTCGATCTGATCGTCGATCACCGACAGTCTCGCGGCTTCCACCGGCAGCGGCACCGAGAATAGCGTGCCGCTGATGCCGCCGCGGTGCTCACAGCCAACGAACGTCCGGCGCGAGACGCTGCCCGCGAACAGGCTGTACATGCCTTCGAGGAACTTCGCCCGGTCGCCCGTCTGCCACGCGTGAAACAGGTTCCAGCTATAGCATGGCTCGCAACTGGACATCTCGTGGCGCAGCGACACCGGCTGGTGCCACGCCCCCTCCAGATCGTACGCGCGCGTGTTGGGTCCCGCTCGGAAGTAGTGGAGGGCCGAACGCATCAGCGGGTCAGCAGCGTCCATCAATTCGCCGTAGACCAGGAAGAGCGGCCCCGTGTCGAGGTAGAACGGGAACTGGAGGTCGCCGCCCCCGGGTAAGGCCGCAGGCACAAAACGTTCGCGCCGACCGTCTCCGTCTGTCCACTCCGGCATCTGCGAGGCTGCGGTCCGAAACGCTCGCTGGAAACGCTCGCGATAATCCTCCGCTTCCCGGGCGAACTGCTCGGCGCGGGGGTGATGGATGCGTCTGAGCAACCGCACGGCCGCAGTGAGGCCCTTATAATTCCACCCGT
>DAOOQY010000199.1:0-7298 GCA_035389025.1 Verrucomicrobiota bacterium | reverse complement strand
TCCAAAGGCCGTTTGTTCGAATGTCAGGCGCTCCCAGGCGCGCGTGGCGATGACGATCGGCAGCCAACCCTCGTGCAGGCGCCGCGCGCACGTGCCTTCGCCCCACGGACCCGGGGGAGAACCGACCCTGAACCCAACGCGCACCCCCGCGAAATCCAGAGAACCGTCGGGCAAGACAACGAATTCGTCCGGGCCATCCTTCACGCCAAGAGACTCGCGCGGGTGCTTCATCGGAGGGAAATGGCGGCTCACGGATTCAAAACTCGGATCGCTCCGGGCGGCGAGTTCGAGTTCGCCCAGATGATCGCGTCCGATTGCGGCGCGTTCCTCCCGCTCGGCCTGCGTCAGGCGAATCTCGACCGGCGGCGTGCGCTCGACCGCGACCTCGCGGATGCAGGACACGGTCGGGCTGCCGCGATCCGGGTAGTCATTGTCGAGATCGGGCGCGGTGTAGCGCGGCTCGCCTTCGTCGCGACTGAATCCTTTGCCAAGGATCAAGAGGGCCGGGGACCGGCGGCGCCACGGTTCCGGACGATCCAGGACAAGCCAGCTCGACCACGCATGTCCGTCGGGGCTGGTCTGGTATCGCACGCAATCGCGCCCCAGGGCGATGGCCAGGCGGTATTCGCCCGTCTTGGCGGCCAAGGGACGACGGTGTTCGCGCAACTGTCCGTCGACCAGTTCGACGGCGTAGAAGTTGGGCTCGTGTTCGAGCACGGAGATTTGGCACCAGTTCCGCGGGTCCCAGTAGAGAAACAGCGAGCTGACCCAACTGATCCCAGCCCCCGGCCTGAGGACGGTTGATGCCCGGATGTGATCGATCCCGAGGGGGCGTTGGACGTGGGCATATGTGTTCTGAGTCGCGCTGATTCTCAGGCCCTCGCGGCTTGCGTCGATTGTGTTGCCCTGCGAGACATCAACCGTCCAGGGCGCTTCGAGCGGGCTCCCGTCGAAGACTTCGCGGCAGGGAAGCGGCAAGGACTGTGCTGGAGCCCCGACGCCCTGTGCGCATGACAACAAGATCGAGCCGAAGACGAGAACCAGACCACGACATTCAAGCGATCGTTTCATATCGAGCGATGTTATTTACCTGAAAATCCATCGGGCCAATCAACCAGTCTCGGAGATGTGACCCCGCGGCTCCGGGACAGACCCTAGCCCGGACTTCTCACCACTTGAAGGAGTAATCTGAAATCCGGGCTGTGGCTAGCGCGCATGAGTGCACCTTTGGATGACATCGGCTTCGCGTTCTTCAGAAGTTGGTGAGAAATGCGCGCTAGCCTGAGACGCTCATTGGCTCACTGAGGCCCTCTCCGGCGGCATGGTTCCGACGTCCGCCGCTTAGCCCGGTTATTTCACACGCTGTCAATGTCGTTTCTTTTTGAAAGAAGTATCATGCCGCAAAGCCCGTCAGTTATCCCACATCGATTTTGGCTGCGGCTTTGCCGCGCTAAGAAACATGCGGGTTAGCGGGCCGCAACGACCCAGAGTCACAACTCACGTTCGTGCGCATGAAGAAACCGCGGCGCACGTTCCAGTTGTTACACGGCAACGGCATCCACTTTGAACGTCAAGCTGGTGATGGTGATCAGGGGCAAAATGGAGGCGCACCCTCATCCCTGTGCACTGCATCCGCTTTCCGGGCATGGGACGCGTCACTGCGCCAGGCGGAAGAAGCGCGTCCCCGCTCCGACAGGAATCGTGACCTGGACGCGGTCGCCGACCTGCACGGGTGGCGTGGACACCGCAGTCCAGGCGCCGGCTGCGCCAAGCTGGGGCGTTTCCTCGAGCGCAAAGTTGGCTGCGGTGGCCGGCCAACTGATCACAACAGTCGATCCGTCGAGGGCAATGCTGACGGCAGGACGCTGTGCAACAGTGGGCCCGTAGTTGGCGAAGTCAAACAAGGCCTGAGGCACGGCGCCGCAGTTGAAGATTGTGGACGACGCAATGCCGGCCATGACGGGATCGGGGTAGGGGATGTCGGGCGTGACGCTGTCGCCCAATGGCTTCCAGTCGAAGCCGTCGGCACTGTAGTACGCGGTGAAGGTCTGACCCGACCGTGTCAGGCGGAACCATGCGTTGGGAAACGCGAAGTCGGCTGCGCGCGGGATGTAGCCGCCCGCGGTGATCAACGTGGCCGCGTCGATCTGGGCCCGGTAGGTGGCCACCCAATGATTGTCGCCGGTTTGCGAGTACGTGCCAGCGAACACGTTTCGACTGCCTGGAGTCTCGTCTTCGCGGACCATCAGCCCCGCCCGTGTGCAGGCGTTGCCTCCGCGGATGCCGGTCATCTGCAGCCGGATGTCGAAGTCACCGCTGAGCATCTGATAGGCGAAGCCAAACGAATCCTGCGCGCCCCAGATGTCCGCGCCGCCCGCGCGCATCGTGAAAGGCCCGGGCGTGCAACTGATCACAAGGCCCGGATCGCCTGCGTCACCGACATCCACATACGCCAAACCGGCGTTCACGCCTGTGACCGTGGTGGTGCCGGTGTTGCCTTTGAGATCCGCAATGCCCGTCGCCGTCAGGGCAAAGACCGGCTCGTTCAGGCCGCTGACCCGCAAGACCACCGTCCGGCCGTCTGCCTGGGGTTCGGCGCTTTCGACCACGACAGCCCCGCCCACCTCGTAATGGGTCGGATCGCCGGCAACGGCTGGATCGACGGCTTCGTCGAAACAGACGCCGACCATCGTCGCGACGAACGCGTGGGCCGACACGACCAGCGGCGCCGCAGTGTCGGGGAGGACGTCGAGCGTCGCGGCCTCGCTGAGCACCGGGGTGGCGCCCGGGGCCGAGACGAGGACCCGGAACGTTGCGCCGTCATCGGACGGCGCGGGGAAAGGCAGCGTGTAACTCGCGCCCGCAGCTCCCGGAATGTCCGCGCCATCGCGCTGCCATTGGAAGCTCAACGCCCCCGCCGGCCCGTTCTCGAGCGTGGCGCCGACGGTGAAGGTGGCCGGTCGATTCTCGATCACGGTGATGCTCTCGGGTTGGCCTGTAATGACAATCACGGCGTTCGTCACCACGAAATCGCCGAAATGCCGATACTCCGTCTCCATGCGCTCCGTGCCGCTGGTCACAGCCGTGGCGAGGCCCAGGCGCATCGAGGCCGGATACGGCGGATCCGGCGTGTAGGCGTCGCCCGCCTGAATCCAATCCAGGCCGTTGGTGCTCCCGTAGGCGGTGAACGTGTTGCCGCTCCGCTTGAGCCGCAGCCAGATGTCCGGAAAGCCGAATCCGGCCGGCCACGGGACGAGCCAGTTCCCATCCAGAACGCTCGATGGGCCCGCCGTTTCGTGGCGCCGCGCGGCCGCCCAGGCATTCTGGGTGTGGGCATAGGCCGCGATGAAGACATGCCGGCTCTCGGGATCGGCCGACTCGCGCGCATCGAGAGTCAGGTTCGACGCGGCGTTGCCGCCCACGACCCGCGCCACTTGGACGCGCACATCGAAGTCGCCGGTCCGTTCCTGATGCACGCAGTTGCAGGCGTCCGCGCTGAACCAGATTGCGCCGCCGCTCTCCTGGACGGTGATGGCGTCGGGCGTGCAGGCATAGACGAGCGAAGGTTCGGGCAGGTTGCCGAGGTCTTGGACTGCGTAATCGAGTACCTGGCCAGCGGTGTTGAAGGTGGCGGGGTTGCCTGCCAGATCGGTCACGCCATTGACGCCCAGGGTATAGGATCCGGCTCCAAGACTCGAGACCTGGAGCACCACGGTCTGTTGGTTTGCCATGAGCAGCGCGCTCTCGATCCCGAGACCTCCATTGACCGTGTACAGGCTTGGGTCTGTGGCTGTGAACCAATCGAGCGCCTCGTCGAAGCAAATCCCGATCGAGTGGCCTTCGAGCCCAGCCGTCGACACGAGTTGCGGGCCGCTCGTGTCCGGCTTCACCGTCAGGGTCGCCACCTCACTCCAGACCGCAGTCAGGCCCGGAGCGGAGACTTTGACCTGAAACCGGGCTTGGTCATCCATCACGGTGGCCGAGGGCAGCGTGCAGCTCGCACCCACCGCTCCCGGAATGTCCGCGCCATCGCGCTGCCATTGGTAGCCGAGGGCGCTCGGCGGGCCGTTCTCGATTGTGGCGCCGACGGTGAACGTGGCCGGGCGGTTCTCGATCAAAGTCATGTCTTGCGGTTGTTGCGTGATGCGGATGGTGGCGTTGGCGAGTTCGAACTCGCCGAAGTTGCGGTACACGGCCCGAATCGGTGGTATGCCCGCGTCGGTGGCCGCGGTCGCCAATCCCACTTGGACAGAGGCGGGGTAGGGGGGATCGGGGGTGTAAGGGTCCCCGGCCTGAACCCAATCGAGGCCGTCGGTGCTGCCGTACACGGTGAATGTCTCGCCGCTGCGCTTCACACGAAGCCAGACGTTCGGGAAATCGACTCCCGCCGGCCACGACACAAACCAGTTACCGTCCAAGACGCTCGAAGCGCCTCCGGTCTCGTGCCGGCGCGCCGCGGCCCAGCGGTTTTGAGTCTGGCCGTACACGGCGGCGAACACGTGTCGGCTGTCGGGGTCCGCCGACTCGCGGACGTCCAGGGTCAGATTCGAATTCGCGTTGCCGCCGCTCACGTCGGTGACCTGCACCCGAACGTCGAAGTCGCCCGTCCGTTCCCGATACACATAGTTGCAGGCATCGTAGGTGAACCAGATCGCCCCGCCGTCGACCACGGTCGAGATCGCATCGGGACCGCAGGCGTACGTCGTCGACGGCGCCATCAGGTTTCCCAGATCCGCAACGGTCCAGCCCAGGATCGGGCCGGCGCCGCTCACGTTGCCGGGGTCGCCCTGGGCGTCTTTGAGGCCGGTTGCCGCAACGGAATAGCTTTCGCCGGTCAGATCGGAGACCGACAGCAGGACCGTGCGATGATCCTCCAACAGGGTTACGTTCCAGATTGTCGCGCCGGGAATCGAGTACAGGGTGGCGTCCTGGGCCGAAGCCAGATCCAGATCGTTCGCGAAGCAGAGCGCGACCGTTTGGCCATCGAGGCTGGCTGTGCTGACCAGTGTCGGGCCGGCCAGGGCGGGGTGCTGGCCGGCCAGCCAGACGGCAAAGACGGCGAGTGCCAGATGCAGGCAATGCCGGAGAGACCAGCGGGAAAGAAGGACAGGGGTTTTCATGACGGAGCCGGACTTTGCTCCGTTCCTCGTGCCCTGTCCAGTCGTTCTGTCGAGGTCCTGTCGAGGCAGAAACACCGAGACAAACGGGGCCTTTGGCCTTACACTCGATCCAGAAAACTCAAACCGGTCCTTGCACACCACGCGCCATGCGGACTTCATCGGCATCTTCGGCTTCTGTGTCGGGCATGAGCGGCCTGGTCTCCCGACATCCGTGTTGCCGGGCGGCCTTCACACTGATCGAGTTGCTGGTGGTGATTGCGATCATTGCGATCCTGGCTGGCCTGCTGCTTCCGGCCCTGGGCCGGGCGAAGGAGAAAGGGCAGCAGATCAAGTGCGCCAGCAATCAGCATCAGATGGGCATCGCCTATATCATGTATGCGGAGGACAACAGCGACCTCTATCCGGCCCAAAGAGGGTGGGGGGCCGCCGGGGGACAGAGAGGCACATACGCCCTGGACCCTGCCGTGGGCGAGAGCTTCGGCGTCAACGTGGCCCCAACCAACCGCCCGCTCAACCGGTACGTGTCGGCCGTCGAGACCTGGCGATGCCCGTCCGACAAAGGCGACTCAACCTACGGCGCCAAAAACTGCTTCAAGGAGTACGGCAACAGTTACGTCCCGCAATTCCAGCACGATTCCTATCGGACCCGGCACGTGGCGGGCGATGCCCGGCTGGCCGCGGGCACGTATGAGGCGACGCCGATCAAGGGCAACGAAGTGGCGCTCAGCCCGTCCAACAAGATCATCCAGGGCGAGTGGGATTGGCATGCCCACCATGACGTTCACAACCCGAAAACATGGTGGCACAACTCCCGCGGCCAGCGGCGTTTCAACATGCTCTTCGGGGACGGTCACGTCGTGTTCTATGCGTTTCCCAAGGAGATGCCGGACTGGATTTGGAGTCCGGCCTATGATCCGAGCTTTCTCTGGTGGTGACTAGAGGGGGAGAGTCACCTCGAAACAGGTCCTGCCGGGGCGGCTTTCTGCAAGAACCAGGCGCCCGCGGTGGGCGTGCAGAATCTCGCGCGCGAGGCTCAGACCCAATCCCAGGCCGTCGTGAGCTCTGTTGCGCGTCTGATCGGCGCGATAGAATCGCTCGAAGACGCGGGCTTGATCAGACGGCGGTATGCCCGGTCCGCTGTTGCAGACCGTGAGGACGGCTTGGGCTTCTCCGGCTTCGAGAGTGACAGCGACCGCCCCGCCCGGTTCGTTGTAATTGACGGCGTTGCGGAGCAGGTTGAGCAGGGCCATCTGCAGCAGGCTGCGATCGGCCTGGACCCGCACATGCGGCTCGATGCGAGCGTCAAAGGCGAGGTTCGAGTCGGCAGCCAGGACTCGAGCGTCCTCGATCAGTCCTTCGAGTTCTGCGCTCAAATCCACGTCCTGGATCGCGAGCTGGAGCTGGCCGGCATCGGCCTGGGAAAGGAGCAGCAGGCCGCGGGTGATTCGCTTCAGTCGTTGGGTCTCCTCGAGCAGGTTGCCAAAGACCTGTTGGGCCGGGGAGCCCGGCTCGGCCGCTTGAAGCGCGTTCTCGAGTTCGCCCTGCATCACCGCCAACGGCGTCTTGAGTTCGTGCGACGCGTCGGCGCTGAAACGGATCGCTTGGCGAAAGCTCGCTTCCAGCCGGTCCATCATCCCGTTGAGCACACGGACAAGACGCGTGATTTCGATGTCGCTGCCCGACGCGGGAATGCGCTTGTCCAGTCCCTTTGCTGTCACCCCTTCCGCCATTGCGCTGATCGTGTTCAAGGGACGCAGGGCGCGCCCCGCCACCAGCCAGCCGCCGCTGCCCACCAGCAGGAGAGCCAGCGGCACGGTCGCGGCGAAGATACTCCGCATCCGGTTCAATTCGGCCTGGACCTGGTCGAAGTTGAGCCCGACGACCAGGCGCATTTCGTTGTTGCCCAGGATGCCCAGCCGCCATGCCGAATCGCCAGCCCGGGCTGTGAAGAAACGGGGGATTTTGGTGAACAGGCCAGGGGTGCCGCCGCCACCAAGGCCGAGACCGCGTCCCATGCCGCCGCGCCCTCCGCCGCCGCCCGGGCGCCACGGCGGTCCGCGCGGCGACGGGGGCGGATTCGTGGCGGCATCGTTTGGCGCTGTCGGATCGTCTTCGAGAGAACAATCGATTTGCGTCGGATCGAGTCCATCGGGCCAGGCGGGTGAAATGTAGAGGTTC
>DAOOQY010000198.1:6078-7300 GCA_035389025.1 Verrucomicrobiota bacterium | reverse complement strand
ACTGCGGATTTGTTCGTGGACGAAGCTGGCTTCGCCGAGGAAGCTGAGGCCATGGCCCTGTTGCCGGCCATTGAAGCGGCAATGCAGAAACTGAAACAGATCCGCGTTCTGCTCCGGCAGCAGGCCCACATCCGCCCGACATGAGCCGCACAAGATGGGCCGCGGCTGGCATGGCCCCCTCCGACACATGGCCCGCGCGGAGTACTTCGCCGGCCATCCTCTCCGCCGCTGAAAATCACTTCTCTTTTCGCACCGTGCGAACGGCACGCGAACGACCATTTGGACAATCTCCGCCAACGCGACACAAGTGCGTGCGGGAAGGGCCTATTCAGCTCGGCCACGGTGGCGCTCCCTACCTCACCCGGTCAACGTCGCGACGAAAGGTGAAACCATGAACGCTCTATTACCCACTGCGGGTTCGGCCAGTCCGGACCTTGTTCAACTTGTGCAGCAGACGTGGTCGGAGATTGCCGCCCGGGCCGGGATCGATGTAATAGGCTTCGATCCGGCAGCTTCTCTCATCGATCGGTTAGCCTGGGCTCAAAGCAAGGGCCTGGACATCGGCTCGGTGCTATCCAGGTTCTCCTCAAAGCTGCAACACAGCACGACCGCCCAAGTTCTGGACTGCGTGTCATTCGCGGCAAACCACGGAATCTACGTGCCGCCCGATTTTGTCTGCGTGGACGAGGGCGTGAGCGGCCGGAAGTCTCGTCGCGACGGGCTCGACCGGATGAAGGTCATCCTCAAGCACAAACACGCTCGCGTGTTGCTGGTGTTCAAGGTCAGCCGCCTGTTCCGAGTCGCGTACCGCGGTTTTCAGTTTTTTCAAGAGGATGTCGTCGAAGAAGACCTGCGGGCGATCAGCGTGAGCCAAGGCATTGACACGGCCGACCGGAAAACCTGGAAGCAACTGGCGTATTTGCACGGCATCATGGACGAGATGTTGCTGACGACCATCGCGGATCACGTGCGATCGGGCATCGTCAGTCTGTTTCAGCGCGGTTTTGTCACCGGAGCCCTGACCGTGGGCTACCGCCCCAAAGAGATACCAGAAGCAGCGCCGACCAACCGTGGGCGTCCGCGCACGATGCCCGAGGTCGACGCCGACGTGGCCAAGCTGATCGTGCAACACTACGAGTGGATTCGCGACGGGATGCCGATCAAGGAAGGCTGGCGGCGCTGGGCGAAAGGCGGCGGCCCGTGCGACCCGCGGGCGACGAGT
>DAOOQY010000198.1:0-5978 GCA_035389025.1 Verrucomicrobiota bacterium | reverse complement strand
CGGCATGAAATGCAAGAACGCGGATCTCTGCCCCTGTCTCACCGTAGTCGAGCGTAAAGGCGCCGTCCGTGCGGTCTGCGAGAAATTGAGCGAACTGCTCCAGCAGGATGCTGAGGTGATCGAACAGGTCATCGGCTGCGCGCAGCAACTGGATCGTGCCGGCGAAGATGCCGTTCGCGAAGACTTGAACGGTATGGACAGGAAGGTCACCGCCTTGACCCGGAAGATCGATGATCTGACGGAACTGGCCGGAGAGGGCACCGATGAGGATCGCGCGGCGCTGAAGGCCAAGATTCGAGCCGCTCAGGTGGAGCGGGCTTCGGTGCAGGCCGAACGAGCGCGGCTGCAACAGTCCCTGGAGACCAACTCGGTGTCTATCACGCCCGAGCGCGTCCGCGAACTGCTGGCGGGCTTGACGACCTTGCTGGAGGACGGGGCTGCTGGCAGGCTGGGCAGCGACGTCATTCATAAGGCAGCCGAAGTTTTCCGAAAGCTGGTGGGCGGCCACGTCGACGTGCATGTGGAACGGCGCCCAGGGCGCAAACGCACGACCGTGTATGGCACGTTCGTGCCCCGATTACTGCGCACCCTGCAGGCGGAACTCCGAGATCATCGTCCTGTGGTCGCCGGCGATCCGGAGGCGGTCCGGGTCTGGCTTCGCAAGCCGCCTCGCCTAGATGCCCTTGCGGAGCGGGTCCATCAGCTCGTCGATCTGGATGGTCTGAGCTATCGCGAGGCCGCCAAGGTCCTCCAGAGCGAGCGTCACAAGATGAATTCCGGCAACGTCTGGTACAGCTATCGTCGCTGGTACGAGATGCAAGGCCTGCCGGTGCCCAAACGCCCGTACAACAACGGGCGACCACGGAAGTCGGCATAGCTGAACTTGCGATTCCGTCCCCGTCCTCCCCGTCCCCATTTCTCGCCCCGTCCTTGAGACGGGGCTTTTCTTTTGCGCTCCTGCCAGCATGCTCGCGCTCATATTCCTCCACTTGCTTTGAAGGAGTCCACGATCATGACAGAGCTTTCTTTGGATCGCTCCGCCGAACCGCCGCCCGGCACGCTTGACGCCCCACCGTCACCCGAATCGGCACGCGCGCGTCTCGTCGGCGATTTGGCACTTCTGGTCATTCGGCAGTTCCGCCGGGAACAACGCGGGGCAGTTGGCTCACCAGCCACTCGTGACGAGGCGGGGCGGCAGGCCAAATAGCCGGGCAGGACACGGCATGTCGCGTGCGGGGACCCACTAGCCTTGCGAGATTGCCCTTCTCCAGTGCAACCCTTGCGAAAGGAGGTGACTCGTTGAGTCAAATCGCACTATGCTTCGTTTCTGTAACCCTGCTGCTGGCAATCGTGGCCCTCATCCGAGAGCGCCGTCTGCGGATTGCCATACAGCAAGTCCTTCGACGTCTTCTGGATCGCTGGAGGTCCCATGAAAGCAGCCAGAATTGTGTTTGTCCCGATCGTCGCCGCGCTGATATTGACGGTGATCGGGTGTGACGAGAACGCCCGTCTTGCGGAAATGGCCGAGCGTCACCTGGATCGGCAGGCTGAGCAGAATCGGCAAATGGCCGAACTGCACCGTCAGGTCGCCGACGGCTCCCGGGAGTTGGTGGCAGCCGACGCCAAGGCGCGCGAAGAACTCGCGGCCCTACAACGCGAGGTTCAGACGGAGCGGGCGGAGACGGGCCGCCAACGCGATGAACTCGAGAAGGAGCGAAGGTCGCTGGCCGCGGAGCGCCGCCAGGATCCCATTATCGCTGCCGCGATCACCAGCGTCGGTCTGGTCCTGGCATGCCTGCTACCCTTGCTCCTGGGTTGGCACCTACTTCGCGCCCCAGCCGATGACGCCGATCGCCTCATTGCCGAGGTATTGATCGAAAATCTTGTGTCGGAGCATCCGTTGCTGACGCGGGCGTCGGCTTCGCCTCACGTCATCACTTACGACCCCGCAATCGCCAACACTGAGCATGCCGATCTTACGAACGCCAGCCCCGAAGCTAAATAAACTGGGGGGAACGCGTCAAAATCTGTAGAACGGACAGCTTACCTCTTTAAGGCGAGTGTTTCAGTCTCAAAGCCCCGCTCTCGACCGCCATTCGGTTGTGGGTGGGCACTTTCTTTATGCGCTCTCGCATTGGTGCGGGAGCGGCTGTGTTTTCCAGGACACGGCCGCCCCGCGGGGCGGCCTCAACTCTGAGGAGTTTGCCCACCATGATCGCCAGTGCCAAGAGAATGCGTCAATCCGCGGCCTCCGCTCGCGCTGCGAAGTTTCTGGCCTTATTGCCGCAGATTCGGGAACAGGCCCGGTTTGCTTTCCGGGCCGAAGGCGGAGAACGCCGTGAGGAACTGATCGCCGAGACCATCGCCAACTGCTGGGTCGCGTTTGTCCGGCTCGTCGAGCGCGGCCTGATCGATGCCGTTTACGCCACGCCGCTGGCCCAGTATGCGATCAAGCAGGTTCGCGACGGTCGCCGTGTCGGTTGCAGGCTGAACGTCCGCGACGTGAGCAGTGAATACGCCCAGCAGGCAAAGCGGTTCGCAGTCGATCGTCTGGATCGCTACGACGCCGAGGAGGGCGAGTGGCGCGAGGTCCTGATCGAGGATCGCAAATCCGGACCGGCGGACACGGCGGCGGCACGGATGGACATCGCCGATTGGTTCGACAGCCTGCCCCGCTACAAACGTCGCATTGCGGAGACCTTGGCCAGCAGTGAAACGACTAAGGCCACTGCACGCAAGTTTCGCGTCAGTCCCGGCCGCATCTCCCAGACGCGGCGCGAGCTGGAAACCGCGTGGCAGGAGTTCCAAGGCGAATCGGCGCGCACCTGATGGCTGATGCTGACAGCAACCAACCTCGTGCGATTCACGAGGATCAAATCTATTCACCAACTCTGGAGCGACTTTGCATGCACGACTCCATCCGCAGTTTGTTCGGACTGGTGATGGCGATCATCGCCTCCGCTTCCTGCATCACCGTAGTGACGGGCAGCTATTCCCACTGGCCCGTCGTGCTGTTGGGCATCGGCATGGGACTGTGGGCAGTGCGGACTATGTCCAAGTCTTGAGCCGCAAGACCCAATCGGTTGCCATCCGTCCAATGTTGCAAGAAGGGAAATCCTCACATGAGCCATGTTGTGACGATTCGAACCGAGATCCGCGACGCCGGCGCGGTGCAAGCCGCTTGCCAACGTCTGCGGCTACCCGCGCCCGTCCAAGGGACGCACAGACTATTCACGAGCCAGGTCACGGGACTGGCCGTGCAGTTGCCCGAGTGGCGCTATCCGGCCGTCTGCGATCTGGCCACCGGTCAGGTCCAGTACGACAACTTCCGTGGCCACTGGGGTGAGAACAGACACCTCGACGCGTTTCTCCAAAGCTACGCCGTGGAGAAGGCCAAGATCGAGGCACGACGCCAAGGGCACGTTTGCACGGAGCAGCCGTTGGCCGACGGTTCCATCAAGCTGACCATCAGCGTGGGAGGTGCCGCGTGAGCAAGATCATCGAGATCATCGTGTCGCCTCAAGGCGAGACGACTGTCACCACCAGGGGCTTTGCCGGTTCGGCGTGCCAAGCGGCCAGCAAGTTCATCGAGCAGGCCCTGGGCCAACGCACCGGTGAGCGTCTCACGAGCGAGTTCTACGCCAGCCAAAGCGCTGCCCAGCAGGCCAGCCAGCGGCAGTAAGCCGGCGCTCCGGTTGGCCGATCTGCTTTCCTCCCGCGGTTTCTTCGGCGGGCGGTCTATCTTCTGCGGCAGGTACACCGTCCGTCATCGACGTTCGATGCGACGTGACGCCCCTGCGCGCGGACAGAACTTGGTTTCTTCGTTCTCCGACTCCCGCTTCCAGGCCGTTTTCGGTCACGGCCCGGAAGCACACTACTACGGACCGATTGCGAGAGGAATCACGTTATGGCAGTTCGTTACAGCACTCAAGCTGTTGTCTCGGAACAACTCCCCGGCAGCGAGTATGCCGTCGTCGCCGGCTCCCATTACGACGACGAGCCGGCCGTATGGTGCCGAGTTCTCACGCCCGGCCGCAACCGGGACTACCGGGCGGTGATCGTCGAGCCCGGCGATCGCCTCGGCAAGATGGTCTTTGTCGCGGCCACGGCGGGCCCGGACAGGCTCAAGAGGCTCGTCGGCCACTTGGTCCTGGTCGACGTGGAGCGGGAGAAAGACCGCGTGTGCTTCGGCACGCCGGCCAAGCTGGCTTTGGCCACCATCTGCGACGGCATACCCAGTAACACGTGCCGGCCCGACCTGCGGCATTGCGCTGCGGCCGTCGATTCCGTGCCCGAGGCGGAAAGCCGGCTGTTGGCCGAGATGGACAAGGTCCTGGCCGTCTGGTTGAAAAGGACCGTAGGCCGGAAAGCCGACGCCGTCGCGACCGGAGAAGCGGCGAGTCACAGGCGGGGCAAACGGCAGAACAGACGGCTCTGCAACGCCGGCACGTGATTTGTGCCCCGGCTATCCCTTGTTTCCTGCTCGTTCCTGCCGCAGGCGGCACATCTTCCACAGCAGGTACATCTCACCGCTGTGCTTGAACGATCACCAGTCCGACGTGTTCGTGGTCTGCACGGCCAACGACGTGGCCAAGTTGCCGCCAGAGTTCGCGCGAGCTGAGCGTTTCGACGGGACGTTCTTTCTGGATTTTCCCGGCCGGAAACAGAAGCAGGCGATTTGGCAGTTATGGCGCAAATCGCCGGGCGAACCTCCGAACCGGAAGAAAGGTCCAACGCTGAGCAAGTTGCGAAGGAGGCGGCACCTGCGCGACGCGAGCCGCTTGCTCAGCGTTTAGATGTCCTCCGGCAGCAGGTCACGCTGGGCGAGATGCCGGACCGTGTACACGACGACTCGCCAGCCGCGGATCGCAAACACCGCACGGTGTGTGGGCCGGCGTCCCAGGCCGAAAGGGATCTGCCGCAGCGGCAGTGGAAACGCGTCGCGCTCTGGGGCCATCGCGCAACGTTGGGGATTCTCCTCCAGGGACGACAGCGTTTCGATGAGCCCCTGATACCAGCGTTGGGCCTGTTCAGCCGACCGGTGCTCAGCCCACCAGCGGGCGGCTGCCTGGATCTGTCGCTGAGCCTTGCTGGTGAGAACGACGTCGTACGTCACGTCGGCAAGCCCAGCGTTGGGCGGAATTCCGCATCAAATTCCCGCAACGAGCGAACCTGTCCGGCCGTTTCGTCGTCGAGTCCCTCCTGAATGTCAGCGACCGCCTCGTCGTATTCTCTGAGGGATTGCAGCGCCCGCACCAGAACCTCATCCTCCGACGTGTACGCGCCGGTTTCCATGCGTTCATCGAGCAAGTGCTGAATGGCAGCTGGGAATGGGTAACTCATCGTCCGAGCGCTCCTACGGAACGGCCCTCAAACTGCTGAAAAGTGAACCTTCACTAGTGTAGCTTTCCCCTCGCGATTCCGCAACCACGCGAATCGCCCCGCGGAGACTGGACTTCGTCGCGTGACCGAGGCTCCCGGACTGGCCACTGTGGGTGTGCCACGAACTAGTTTCCTGCCTTGGGCAGCGGGAGCCAACACAGCGCGAATGCCGGATGGGTTGCTCGAGGTCCGCCTGGAGGACGAGACCGAGGACGACTTGTTCCTGGTCGAAGTGGCCACGTATCCGGAACGGCGGGTGGGCCAACAAATGACGGACGGCCTCTTGCTGGTGTACCTGGATCGGGGCCAATTGCCGGAGTCGGTCACATTGGTGTTGCGGCCCAAAGGCAAGTACCGCGTCCCCCGAAGCCGTAACCTGCGCAGCCGCCGCGGGTTGTCGTCCTGCCGTTTGCAGTGGCACGTCTTGGAGCTGTAAACGATTCCCGCGGAAGGACTGCTGCAGGCCGGGGATGTCGGCCTGATCCCGTGGGTCCCGCTGACGGATTTCGCCGATCCCCCAGAGGCGATGCTTCAACGCTGCCGTGAGGTGATCGAAGAGCACGCCCCGCCGGGTGAGAAGGCCAATTTGCTGGCCG
>DAOOQY010000197.1:0-7328 GCA_035389025.1 Verrucomicrobiota bacterium | reverse complement strand
TCTGGCCCGGTGGCGCTCCCGCCAAAATCGGAAGTAATTTTTGCACAGACCCTAACCCGCATCTTTCACACCCCGTCAGTGCCCAGGGCGGTCAGACCTCGCAGGATGATTGCTATGCGGGTTAGATAGGGCGTTGGTTACAGTCCACTTATACTTTTTGGGGCAGGGTCATCTTGAATCCGAATGTGCGGATGGATCAATGGACGCGGGCGAATCAAGAGGTTTTCAGGCGGCCCGGAACGCAGGGTCTGGTCAGCAATGGTTTGAAATCGGCCGCCAAGCCGCGATACTTCGGGCATGTGCCACATTCCCCTTGCTCTCATCCTGGCGGCTGGGCTGGCCGCCAGCCCCTTGCCGGGCCGGCTCGCTGCCTCTCCTTGGAACGTTGTCGAAGCCGGCGCAGCGGCGGATGCGACCGGGGACTGCACGGCGGTGTTCCAGCGACTCCTCGACCAGGCCGGAGCCGCCGGCGGCGGCGTGGTGGTAGTGCCCGCGGGGCGCTACCGCATCGCAAGCGGCTTGGCCGTCCCCGCCAACGTCACGCTGCAGGGGATTTACCGTGTCCCCCCCACGACCGGTCCGCAGACGCTCACGAACCTGACCGGTTCGGTACTGTTCGCGTACGCCGGACGCGGCACGACCAACGGAGCGCCCTTCATTCGTCTGGCCGGAAATAACGCCACGATCAGCGGACTGATCATCGCCAACCCGGAATGGAAACAAACCGACGTGCCGCCCGTACCGTATCCGCCCTGCGTGTCGTCGCAGGACACGGAAAACGTTGGAATCTCGGAATGCCTGCTGGTCAACCCCTACGAGGCGATCCGGTTCGTCCGGGCCCATCGGCACTTGGTGCGCAACGTCACCGGCTACCCCATCTGGCGCGGGATCTCTGTGGACGAGTGCTACGACATCGGCCACATCGAGAACGTCCATTTCTGGCCGTTCGGGGTGACGTACGATCCGAAGAACCCCTACTGCGAGTGGATCAACACCCAGGGCACCGCCTTCGAACTGGCGCGAACCGACTGGCAGTACGTCCTGAACACCTTCTGCTTCGGGTACGGCATCGGCTACAAGTTCTCCGCGTCCAAGGCCGGAAGTGCCAACGGCAATTTCGTGGGACTGGGCGCCGACTCGTGCCAGCGGGCGGTGGTGGTCGAACAGGCGCAGCCGCCCGGCCTGCTCATCTCGAACGGCGAATTCGTCGGGCGCTGGAGCAGCACCAACGCGGTCTGCCTGGAAGTCGGGCCGGACGTCGAGGGGAAGGTCAGCCTGGTCAACTGCTCGTTCTGGGGACCGATTGACCGCTGCGTCTGGATGCGGAGCGCCGCGGGACAGTTCACCGCCAGCGCCTGCAATTTCGTCCACTGGGACAACCGTGGTGTGGGTTCCGCCGCCGTGCAACTGGACGCCGGCAAGGCCATCGTCCAAGGCAGCACGTTTGGGCAGGACAACCTCCACGTTCAGGTGGGGTCCAACGTGATCTCGGCCATCCTGACGGCGAACCAGGCGGCGGGTGGCTTTCACGTCGAGAACCGGGCCGGCAAGCGAGCCCAGATTGCTTTGAACGAGGAGGACCCCATCGCATGGACCGCCGCAGCACGCGCACACTACCGCATCCTGATTGGCGAGCCTGGTGACGGACGTTACCTGCAGGGCTGGCATGGCTCGGAACGAACGGAACGGCCCTTCCGGTGGAGCACGGCGGCGGCCTGTTTCCTGCTGCCGGTCGTGCCGGGCCAGTCCTACACGGTCACCGTGGAAGCCAACGTGCCCGAACAGGCCGTGTCGGCAGAGGCCGGCCTCTATCTGGACGGCAAACGACTCACGCCCCTGAACCGCGGTACCGTGCCGACGACGACATTGCCTGTATCTGCCACAGAGCGCGTCCGGCTTGAACTGCGCTGCCAGGGTTGGGTTCCGCAGCAGGCAATCGCCGGTTCCAGCGATGCCCGCACACTCGGCGTCCAGGTTTTTTCGGTGACGGTGCGGGCTGCCCAGGTGGGCGAACGGGTCTTTCTCGCGAACACGGGGGAATGGGTAGCCCAGGCCAGATCCGAGACGAGGTGAGTGTCTGGAGTCGAGCATGTTGCAGCCGAGGAGGACACAATGATCAAGAAGGACTACGACCTCGAAGATCGGCTGACTGATCCGAATCTTCGCCGCCAGCGTTCGCACCGCAAAGAGCCGCAGTTTGAGCGTTGGACGTTGAGCGTTTCACGTTGAACGTTTCACGTTGAGCGTTTCACGTTGAACGTTTCACGTTGAGCGTTTCAAGTTGAGCGTTTCAAGTTGAGCGTTTCACGTTGAACGTTCGCCACGCACATGTTGATGCCCGCTTCTCGACGGCCAATCGAATCGCATACCGCTGCCACTGAGGTGGTCGCCAATCGAACGCTCAACGTGAAACGCTCAACGTTCAACTCGCAACCATCAACCATCAACCATCGACCATCAACCAGCCCACGGCGATTTCACGACCCTGACGCGCCAACTCACGGTCGAGGACCCGATCACGGAAGCCAAGGACATGTCTCGGCTTGCGTGTCACCTGCTGGGGCGAAAGAAGCTGGTGTCACGTCCCTTGCGACTCCTCGGTCTGGGCGTCAGCAACCTGCGCGAGCCAACGGCGCAACAGTTGATCCTGCTGTAGCGGGCGTGGCACCGCGGCGTCGGTGGCTGAACGGGAAGACCTGACAGAGGCGGCCCTCTGGTGCTACGCTGCGCGCATGAATCTGGTCGTCGTCGATGTCGAGGCGGATGGGCCGATCCCCGGCGAGTATTCCATGGTCTGCTTCGGGGCGGTGGTGGTCGAGCCTTCGCTGCAGAAGACGTTCTACGGTCAGGTGCGACCGATCACGGACTGTTACCTTGAGGAAGCCCTGCGGGTGAGCGGCTTCACGCGGGAGGAACACCTGGGATTTGATGATCCCACCGGCGTGATGGAGGGGTTTGGCCGATGGCTCGCCGCCGTGGCGAAGGGGCGGGCGGTTTTCATCTCGGACAACCTGGCTTTTGACTGGCAGTTCATCAACTACTACTTCCACCGGTTCACGGGGGGGAACCCGTTCGGCTTCTCCGGACGGCGAATCGGCGACCTGTACTGCGGGCTGGTGCGGGACATGAGCAAGGCGACGGAGTGGAAGCAGTTCCGCCGCACGCGGCACACGCACAATCCGGTGGACGACGCCAAAGGCAACGCCGAGGCGCTGCTTCATTTCGAGACGCTGGGGCTGAAGATGCCAACCTGACAGTAATCCGGACTAAGCCCAGTGAGGTCTAAGGGTTGGGTGCCTCTACCCACTCCTCGGGTTCCACCACAAACCTCCCTTACCTTCCACAGCCTCAGCCGCCCGGCGACGGATGTCGGTCATCTGATCCGCCGTCAGAGGCCGAAATTCACAGAATGCCTGGAGAATCGTGGACGAGGTTCGTTGCTCACTGTTCAGGTCGGGACGAAGCCTGCTGGCCTACCGGTGTTGCTTCAAAGATGATCGGCAGCACCCTGCCGACCAGCGGTGCCTCGTTGCCAGATCAGTGCCCCGTCCCGGTAAACCTCGCGAATCCGGTGAAAAGGAACACGGCGATGCTCCCCGGTCTCGTCCACGAACTGGAACGTGTGCTCAGCCGATTCGGGAAACGCGACATCCTGCAACGCGACGCGGTGGATGACGCCTTCGCACCGGTCCCAGAAGCCGATCTCAAACCGTCCCCGCCCAAAGGTCTTGTCCCACCGGATGCGATTGAGCAATTCGTGGATCGGCGTCATGGCCAGGCGGGTTTCTGGTTCTGCGCATACCAGTGCCGCAACAAACGCTGGCGATCGGTGGGCGTCGGCACCGGCGCGGTGTTGTTGCGATCCGATCCGTGCTCGACGCTCCAGCCGCTCCATTCCCGGAAGGCGTGATAACTCCAATCCCAACCGTGCGTCTCGAAAATGTCGATCAGGTCTTTCAGGTACCGATAGGCGCTCTCGTCGGGCGCCCAGCGGATGGCGCTGAATTCACCGATGTAAATGTGCACGCCGTAAGCCCGCTGAAACTCGATCACCGGTTTCAGCGCCGCCTCCAGCGCCGCCTTGTCCCAGTTCTTCCCCTCGATCGCCCCCGGATATCGCCAAACGGGGCCGGGGCCATACACGCCCTGATGAGTGAACGCGTGCGGCAGATACATGTGCACGCTGTAAACCACGTTCGACACCCCCAACGGCGCCAGGTCGCTCAAGCCGTCCGGACCGCCCCACGAAGCCGGCTCGACAATGATGGTCCGCGCCGGATCGATAGCCCGAATCGCCCGGGCCGCCCGCTCGGCCAAACCCTGCCAGTCGTCACACTCCTCCGCGACGGAGTCTTCGACCGGCTCGTTGACCAGGTCGTAGCCCCAGATGGGCTGTGCCCCCTGGTAGCGCGCCGCAATGCGCTGCCAGACCTGGACGAATTTCGCCTGGCAGGCCGGATCGGTGAAGAGCCCATCGTCCGAGCCCACGTAGCCGCCGGACGTCCCCCTACCCCCAGGAGGCGAATGGAGGTCGACCACCACGTAAAGGCCGTTCTCCCGACAATGCGGCAACGCCGCGTCGAGCTTCTTCAGTTCGCCTTCCAGCCAGGCGTCGTAATCCTCGAGGGTCGACGGTTGGCCGGCGCGACCGCGCCGGATGAGTTGCCAGCGAATGAGGTTCGCGTTCCACTCCTGACCGAGCACCCGCAGCCCGGCGGCGTCGATGTCCGGACTGATCATGGCACCGCGCAGCCGCGGCAGGTCGCGACCGGTAAAGGGTGGACCAACAACTGGCCTCGCCTCGCGGCTGACCGGCGGTTTGGCGACGACGACCGTCACGTCGTCGAACCACGCCTTGCCGTTGACCTGCTCCAATCCGAGCACCAGCCGCATGGCAGTGGCGTTCGTAGGTATCCTCGTGGTGAACGTCACACGGCGCCAGTCGAACGTGCCGGTCTCGATGTCCGCCTGGGGCCAGAGCCTCCGCTCCGGCGTTTCGATGGCGAGCATGCACTTGATGCCGTTCCAGGGGTTGGGTTTGGCACTCACCTTTTCGGCCCGCACCATGGCCGAACCCCGGACCAGGTAACCACGCATCGACTCCGCCGGGAGGTCCACGTTGAGGATGTCGGTCTGGCTCCCCGCGTCCGGCTTGAGTTCAACCGCCAACGCCACCGGACTGCGACAACCGCTTTCGAGCCTGACGCTGCCCGCCCACCCGCCCAGCGCGTTGGTCCCTTCAAAATCAGTGTGAAAGAAGGCATGACCACGTGGCCTCAACGCTGGCGCCTCGGCGACCGGTGGGATCAGCGACTTGGCCGGGTCCGCCTCGATCGCATGTTCGTTGAACCACGTGAAGAGGTCGCGTCCCAGGGCGAGGCTGAGCACCGCGACCGTAGCATGCACATCGTATTGCTTGAGTTGGTCCGGTCGCGCCAACCGGCGTTTGGTCTGGAAGTAGCGGGCGACGACGTCCGGGTGCTCCTGGCGCAACTGCTCGAAGATCCAGAAGGTCTTGCCCCAGTGAATGTCGTTGGCCTCGCCTCCACGCAACTCCCGGGCGCCGGCACGCCCTTTGCCGTGCAGATCATAGAGCGTCATGGTGGAATCGAGTCGGGTCGCCCGCTCGATCGTATCCCGGATGCGCCGCTGGGCTTCGGCCTCGTGCCCCATGTCGATCATGACGAGATTGCCCACGTACGTGGCAATCGGTTCATTCCAGACCTCCGCAAACGGCAAGACCCAGGAGTGAACCGATTCGTGCGTGATGAACTCGATCATGCTCTCCTCGCGGTCCGGAAAACCGCCCCAAAACACGGCCAAGCCAAGGGTCCGACCGGAGGAGAAGCCGCCGCCGTCGGTCGCCAGCAGCACAATCTCAGACGCCATGCCTTCGGAAAGGGGGACCCCCATGCGCCGCTCGATCACCGGCCGGCAACGCGCGTAGATGTCCGCCATGGACTTGGCATAGGGCTTGAGGTAACTGCTGTAGCGCAAGGTGATCGAGCCCAGGCTCTCGCTGTGCTCCAACTCCCCCCAACCCCGGCTCCGAAACGGTTGAGCCGAATCAACCCGCTTGCCTGAGGCCACGTCGGCCAGGAGTGGTTGCCACCAAGCCGCATTGATGTTGTCGCTCGCGTCCGGGTTGTGGCCGGCCAGGCCGCGGGCGCCCACCAGCAGCGTTCCTTTGCCCACGGTTCGGCGGGCGAGCATCGGCTTGCCCTGGGCATCGGTCACCAGCACGTGCCACAGGTTTGTGTCCTGCAGGTTCAAGGTGTCGCCGCCGCCGACGATCTCTCCCGCGATCGGGGCGGAGGCAGACTGCAGCGGCTTCTGAGCGGGCGGCCCGAAGACGCAGCCGAATTCGCGCGCCAAAGCGTTCTGCGGTTCGTCCGCGGTCGAACCCAGCAAGACGACGCCCCCTCCTTCCTGGAGGAATGTCGAGACTGTCTGGATATCCTCCGGCACGTAACGCAAATGAGGATCGCAGCCCAGCAGGATGAGCAGGTTGGCATTCGCGAAATCGTAGTGGAACAGCGCCCCCCAACTCATCGCCACCGGTTGATCGGGCAGGTATTGCCGATGAAAGCGTCCATCGGCGTAGAACGTGAACTGGTGACCCAAGTCCACGACGGCATGGACCGGTGCGCGTTCCTGCGCCAGTCCTGCCTGGCTCAGGGCCGTCAGATGGAGCACGGCGCCTCCGGCGAAGGGAGCTTGGAACTGGCGAACGCCCTCGGTGAAGTAGCGCGGGTTTCCGGGATGAACCCGCAGCGGTCCCGCCGCTGGCGCAGCCGCCGATTGAAAGGCGGGAAAACACAGCGCAAGACCCAGAGCCCAGGAACTTCGCAGCTTCAGCACAGACATGGTCCGATGGTGAGCCCATTCGGCGGTAGATTCACAGGAGGAAATCGCGGACACAGCCCACCGCCGGCCCGCGCGGTGGAGGCAGCATTGTTGTTCCTGCCGGGTTGGGTGCGCTCAACGTGATGGTCAGGGGTTTGTTCCTCACCTGCGAAACTGGTTGGATGGAGTAGTGGCGTACCCAAAGACGAAAACACCGGGCGGCTGCGGCGCGCGCCTGGGCAACGGCCCACGCCGACGATTCAATGCCCACCCGTGACGCTGTAGCCTTCCCGACGCAGATCCTCCGCCAGGTCTTTCTCCATCTGGACGGCGGCTTCGTACGGCATGGGGTTCAGGTGCGCGTAGAGTTCAGGGAGCAGCCGAAGCCCATAGCGCTCGACCACACCCGCCGCCTTGATCCCCCTTTTGTGGTTGGCGAACCGTTCTTCCGGCGTCAGCCCGCTCATCCCCACATACACACA
>DAOOQY010000196.1:0-7330 GCA_035389025.1 Verrucomicrobiota bacterium | reverse complement strand
CCTCCAATCCTGTAACTTCCCCCAATCCGTCTCAACCATCTTCCGAAATCGCTGCAAGCTGAGATGAACTTCTTGAACACGGCGCAACTGGACTCCGTAACGGTGCATGCCCTGGACGGCACCATGCTGGCCACTTTCGACGGCTCCGGCGTGCTCACCAGCGGTGATCCGGCCTTCACGATGACGCACGTCGTACCTGAACCCGGCGCGTCGGTTTTGGTGGCTGGCCTCGGCTTGGTTCTGTTCGCGAGCCAGCGGCGATCGAGAGGCTGAGCGTCACGCGGTCGATCCGTGCACACCGACCAGGCCAAGGCCCTCGCGGGTCGCACAACCGCCATTCAAATGCACGATCCAGACCTGACCCCGGGGGGTTATGTCTGCTTCACGAATCGCGGACGGTCGCCTGCAGGTCCCGGCACAATCGCTCGACGATCTTCTCTTGCGCGGCATTGACCTCGGCATCGGTCAAGGTGCGCGCCGCGCTGCGGTAGGTGAACGCATACGCGAGACTCTTCTGCCCGGAGGCGATCTTCTTGCCTTGATAGACGTCGAACAGTTCGACCGACTCGAGGTTCTGGGCTTTGGCCTGCTTGACGGCCGCTAGCACCGCCTCGTGTGTGACGCTCTGGGGCACCACGATCGCCAGGTCGCGCCGGATGGCCGGATAAGCCGGCAACGCTTTGAAGCCCTTGGCCGTGTTGCGGCGCACCAGCAATTGCGCGAGATCGAGTTCGGCGAGGAACACAGGATCGCGCAGGTCATAGCGCTTGGCCAGGGCCGGAGCGAGTTGCCCCAAGACGCCCAGGGGCAGTTTGCCCCCGAGCAGGATGGCGGCGGACTCGACGAAGAGCGGCGGCGTTTCGATCGTCCGGGCGTAGCTGACACCGCGCAGCCCATACTGGTCGAGGAATTCCTCGACCAGTCCTTTCAGGTCGGAGACATCGAACTTGGCATCGCGATCGGCGCCGCTCCAAAACGTGGGCTGGCGGCGTCCGGTCAGGGCCAAACCGATCCGCCTGTGCTCGCCGACGCCGTCGTCGGAGTGGAGAAAGACGCGGCCCACTTCGAAGAGGGCGACATCCTGGTTTTGGCGGCTGAGATTGTGCTTGAGCGACTCCAAGAGCCCCGGCAACAGGCTTGGGCGCAGCACATTCATGTCGCTGCTGAGCGGATTGGCCAGCGCCACGGCGCCCGCGGGCCGCTGGGCATCGGCGCCTGGCGAGGCCGCCTCGACCAACCCGGCGGCGGAGTCCGCGATGAGCGTCTGTCCTTGTGCCTCGTGGAGACCCAGGCCGCTGAGGAGCTGCCGCGCCTGGGCAAGCTGGTCGTGGATCGAATCGTATTCACTGGCGCCTCGAGCGCCTCGAGGCAGCACGGCGGGAATCTTGTCCACGCCATGGAGCCGACACACTTCCTCGATCAGATCCGCTTCGCGTTTGAGGTCGGGTCGGAACGTCGGAATGGCAAAGGTGACCGGCTCGGCCGCACTGGAGTCGCCCACCGGCCGGGGTTTGCGTCCGACAACCTTGAGGCCGAGTTGGCCAAGATAATACTCGATGTCCGCCGCGAGGATCTCGATGCCGAGCAGTTCGTTCACCTTGTGGTGCCGCAACGTGATCTGCCGCGGCTCGACCGGACGCGGGTAGGCGTCGACCACTCCGGCGGCCAGGGAGCCGCCGGCAGCCTCGAGAATCAACTGCGCGCAGCGCTGGCTGGCCCAATCCGTCATGGCCGCGTCCACCCCCCGCTCGAAGCGGTACGAAGCGTCGGTCCGCAATCCCAGGGCCTTCGAGGTTCGCCGGATGTTGGTTGGCTTGAAGCAGGCGCTCTCGATCAGCACGTCGACCGTCTGCTCGTTGATCTCCGAGTTTTGTCCTCCCATGACCCCCGCCAGTGCGATGCCTTTCTCTTCATCGGCAATGAGGAGCATCTCCTCGGTCAGACAATGATTCTGACCGTCCAGAGTGACAAAGGCCTCGCCGGCCCGGGCCCGGCGGACGACGATCGTGGGAACCGCGCCCGGCGCGCCGCAGCCTGATCCGGACTTGCCGGAGGCCGCGGGACCGGGGGCGATGAGGTGGTAGTCGAAGGCATGGAGCGGCTGGCCGATTTCGAGCATCACGAAGTTCGTGGCATCGACGACATTGTTGATGCTTCGCAAACCCACACGCTCGAGAAGAGCCCGCATCCAGTCCGGACTGGGTCCGACCTTGACCCCGCGCAGCACGCGGGCGGTGTAGCGCGGGCAGAGGTCGGGATCATCAATGCGCACGGCCACCAGGTCGGCGGCCCCAACGGCGTCGGACGGCGCCGAGGGCAGTGTCAGCGCCGGCAGGCGCAATGGATGGCCGGTGAGCGCGGCGATTTCGCGCGCGATGCCGACGACGCTGTTCAGATCGGGGCGGTTGGGTGTGACTTCGAGATCGTAGACGACGTCGCCTGCGGTGCGGCCCAGGTAGGCGGCAAACGGCTGCCCGACGGGGGCATCCGCCCGCAGGATCATCAATCCTTGCGCATCCTCGGCCAGCCCGAGTTCTTTGGGGGAGCAGAGCATGCCGTGTGACTCGACGCCCCGGATTTTGCCGACCTTGATCGTGAACGGGGGCTCGCCGGGCCTCGAAGGCAGTGAATGGCCCGGCAAGATCAGGGGCACCTTGTCACCCGCCTGGAAATTCTGGGCGCCGCAGACGATTTGGCGTTCCCCCTGTCCGTCGAGCACGCGGCAGAGCGAGAGCTTGTCGGCATTGGGGTGTTTGTCCCGGGTGAGCACCTGGGCCACAACAATGCCCTCGAACTCGCCGGCCAGACGATCGACCCCTTCCACTTCGAGCCCCAGCATGGTCAATCGCTCCGCGAGTTCGTCCGCGGACCAATCGAAATCGACGTATTCCTTCAGCCAATTGAGAGTCACATTCATGGCGCATCGGGGGCGCGGCGCCTGCGCCGGGCCCTCTGGACGCGGGAGATTAGGGAGAGCCGCCCGTTGGCGCAATTGAGTTCTCGCGCATCCATCGCGCCGGGGGATCGCGCGGCGTCGCGTGTTTTGAAGATTGCCGACCCGGCCTCCGTCTCGGTAGAAGAAGGCGATGTTACCCGACCTGCTCAGTCATGGTGGTTCGATGATGTGGCTCCTCCTGGTGGCCGGGGCCGTTGCCGTCGCCGTGTTCATCGAGCGTTTGCTGCACTACCATCGCGAGCAGATCAACACCCTCGACTTCATCAACGGCGTGCGCAACGTCCTCAAGCGCGACAACGTCGTCGAGGCCATCTCGATCTGCGACGCCACCCCGGGCCCGGTGGCGCGCCTGGTCAAGACGGCCATTCTCAATCGGGAACGCGGCCGGGAAGGGGTGCGCGAGGCGCTCGAGGACGCGGGATTGGTCGAGGTGCCCCGGCTCGAGGAGAAGCTGGCGCTCCTGGCGACAATCGGCCAGATCGCCCCGATCATGGGCTTGCTCGGCACGGTTCTCGGGTTCATCGAGGTCTTCCGCGTCCTCGAAACCCAGGGTCTGTCCGCGCCGGCCACACTCCTGGCCGAAGGAGTCTGGCAGGCGCTCGTCTGCACCGGGGCGGGTCTGGCGGTGGCCATCCCCTGCTACGCCGGCTACAACTACCTCGTCAGCCGGGTCAACGAAATCGTCGTCGAGATGGAGAAAGCGTCGTCCGAGATTGTCAGCCTCCTGACCGATCTTCAGAAGCTCTGAACGCACGCCTGCGGCACGCCGCGCATCGAGCCGTGCCTGCCGCCCCTGGCCCATGAGATACCAACGCAACCTCAAGCCTTTTACCGGACGCCTGGACGTTGCGCCGATCGCGGGTGTTCTCTTCATTCTGGTGCTCTTCCTGTTGCTGCAAACCTCGCTCGCGCCGGGGCCGGGATTGCGCATCCAACTCCCCTCGGTGGCGCTGGAGGATGAACCGGCCCCGCGAGGGCCGGTGCTCGTCGTGACCGTGGATCAGCACGAGTTGGTCTATTTCGAGCACCAGGTCATCGGAGACGAGGAGTTGAAGGCGCGCCTCGCCGCGAAATCCGAGCAGAGCCGGCATCCCCTTTCCCTGCTCGTTCAGGCTGACGCCTCGGTCAAGCACGAGGCCATCGTGCGCCTGGCAGCCTTGGCCCGACAGGCCGGGATTCGCGACATCGTCATCGGCACTCGCCCCCCTCTGTTCCCACTCGAGATCGACCAACCCCCGGGCAATCCATGAATCCCCACGCGCCGCATGGATTCGAGCGGTGGGATCGAGCCCGATGGTGGGGCTCGGTCGCCGGCGTTTTCCTGCTGCAAGTGATCATCATCCTGGTGCTCTCTCCCCGACCTCCATTGTCCGCCACGCCCGCACAACGGCTCGCACGACTCCGTCTGATCACCCAACCCGTCTCGGGGGCGCAGGTCGAATCCAGGGTGTGGCTGAACGATCCGTCGGAAATCGCCCTTGTGAGCGCCCGGGGCTTCTCGGGGCCTGTCTGGCTTCAACTCCCGCGCATCGAAAGCGGCCTGCGGCACTGGACCGAGCCTCCCCGCTGGTTGACTCAGGATGTGAGCCGCCTGGCCACCCTCCCGATTCTCCCGGAGACCCAACCCTCCCGATTTCCCCTGCCGGCCGCCCCCGCGGCAACGCCGTTTCTCGGCGCCCCCGCGGCCTCGTCGCCCGCCCCGCATGAATCGACCGTCCGCGTCGAGGGCGACCTGGCCAGGCGCCGGAGACTCGACAGCCCCGATTTGCCGAGCTGGCCCTACAACGACGTTCTGGCCGCAACGACCGTGCAACTGGTGGTCGATCGCCACGGCAGCGTCCTCGCCGCCAATCTCCTGACCCGCAGCGGGCTCCCGGCGGCCGACCAACGCGCGCTGGAATTGGCGCGCGCCGCCCAATTCGAGCTGGCCAACCCGGCATCCGCCGCCTCGTCCCTGACCTGGGGACAGATGGTGTTTCAATGGCAGGCGGTTCCGCCCGGCACCAACGCCCCATGACAGTCGATCACCTTCTCCTGACCTACGTCGTTGTCCTCCTGGCTGGAGTGTCCGCCATCGCCGTTTACTACGAACTGCGGCGACGCAGCTTCGGTCCCACCGCCACCGAAGATCACATCTTCCGCTGCGGCCGTTGCGGCTATGTCTATACCGACGACCCGGATGTCGACCTCTCCCGATGTCCCCAATGCGGTCAGATGAACGAGATTTTCGAGTTCTAACGCCAACAATAGCGCGTCGCACCCGCGGTTCGCGCCAGGGAGCGGGCCAGGGCCAGTGCCTCGGCACGGGGGAGGTTGGCGATTCGGGGGGCACCGCCGGTGTGCGACTGGCCGGCGGTGTCGAGGTGCAGGGTGACGACGCCGTGCCGCCGGTCAAAGGGCGTTTCGCGGATTTCGACGGTCTGGGCATTTCGCAGGGGCAAGATGTGCCAGGCGCGGCCAAGCCAGCCGCGGCGCGTCTGGAAATACAGGCCGCCCGAGGCGTATCCGAGGTGGCGATAGCTGATCACATTCAGCCAGTAAACGGCGGGCAGCAGCAGCAGCGGCCAGATGTCGAACCAGCGCGGCGCGCGCAACAACGCTTCCACCGCGAAGAGCCCGCCTCCAAGGAACACGAGCGCAATCGAGCCCTTGAGAAAGCCGCGCCGGATTGCGCGACGCGACACCTGCCGCCACGGCGCCGCGTCGCTCTCGAGCCCGGGCAGCACTTGGGGCAGGAGCCCGGGCAACTCGTCGCGCCGCACGACCGGCAGCAGGACATCGCGGCCTGACTTCCTCTCCTCCTCATCCGAGGCGCCGGATGCGGTGTCGACGCGGATTGTGGCCAGGCGGAGCCACCGCCGCAGGAGGCCTTCCTCGACCTTGAGCAACTGGATCCTGCGTCGCGGCAGGTTGCTCGAACGCTGCCGCAAGAGCCCGTACCTCCGCTGCAAATCCTCGCCCCGCCGGGCCAGTGTGAATCGGTGGAAAAGGACAATCGAGCCCACGACCGAGATGCCGACGCTGACAAGCACGCCCGCCACGGCGAGAAGCCCCAGCGGGATCCAGATCGACTCACCGTAGCGCTCGCTCAAGCGCGCAACCATCTCGCCTCCCTCGCGAAGCCACTGCTCGTAGCGCTCGCGCGGCACAAGATCATCGACAAAACCCAATCCGACAGCGAGGAGGACGAGCACAGAAGCCATCCGATTCGACGTCAGACCCTCGAGCGCCAGCTCGCGCAGGCCAATCGTGCGGATGATCTCGGACGCCGCCATTGCCTCCCCGGATCGGGTGGCGGCGGGCGTGGCGCCCGCCCTCGCCGGAGGATGCTCGAAGACCGCCTGCCGCAGACGCTCGGCCTCGGCGCGCGACAGCACGGAGAGCGACGCCTCCGGACCTTTGCCAGCCCCGGTTTCGACCTGGGCCTCGACAACCCCGAAGAGACGATGCAACACGCCTTGCTCGATTCGGATATCCTGCACGCGCGCCAGCGGAATATGCCGTTCGTGCCGGGCGATGATGCCGTGCTTCGTGACCAACTCGCCCTGGTCCAAACGGTATCTGAAGGTCAGATAACGCACGACGGCCGAGTAGACCGGGAGCGCCAGGAAGACCCAGAACACCGGGTGCATCGCCCCATCCCCGCGCCCAAAGATGCCCACGGCGATGATGGGCACAAGAAGCGACTTGAGGGAATCGAGCGCCGCGAACACCAGGGTCAGCGGATGGAGCCGTCCCCGGAAGGGCGCCCCCGCCGCCCCCGCCGCCTGCGACGGGTCGGCGTCCACCCCCCCCGGGGTTGGCGGTTCAGACGGCATCGTCTCCCCCCACGGCGACGAGATGGTCGCGGAGTTGTCGGGCGCGGCTGGCCTCGAGCCCCGGCAGCAGGATGATTGCATTCTGCGTCCCGGCAGTGTGGAACATGAGCGAGGCCAGACCCAATCCGCGCTCGATCGGTCCGGCATCGAGATCCACATGCTGCAATCGCGACAGCGGTAACAAGGTAAGCGTTCGGAACCAGATGCCCTGCCTGATCTCGAGCACCTTCTCGTCCAGTCGGTACCCCCAGGCCCGGTACGCACGCCGGGGATGCCAGCACAGCCTGATCCCCAGCAAGCCCATGATCCCCAGCCAGCCCAGCAGGGGCCAGAGCCAGCGTCCGCTGCGAACGCCGAGCATGAACAACGGAACCAGCAACACACCCCCAAACACGGCCCCGAAGATCAACTGGTGCAACCGCCAGAGTCTGACAACGCGCGGATCGAGCGGTTGGAACTCCTCGGCACCAGACTCGAGGGTCGGGGCAAGTGTCTGACTCGGCGCCTCGATCGTTGCGGACAACTCGGAGGGCTCCGCCCCAGGTATCGCTTCGTC
>DAOOQY010000195.1:0-7338 GCA_035389025.1 Verrucomicrobiota bacterium | reverse complement strand
ATCCACCTGCCAGCCGGTCAGTTTCGATGTCAAGCGGGCGTTCTGGCCGCGCTTGCCAATCGCCAGCGAAAGCTGGTCCTGGCTGACCAGGATGCGGGCACGACGGTTCGTCTCGTCGATTTCAAACGACTTGAGCTTGGCCGGATTGAGCGCGTTGGTGATGAAATCCCTGACATTTGGGTCCCACCGGATGATATCCACCTTCTCGTTGTTGAGTTCCCGGACGATGTTCTTCACCCGCTGACCGCGGAGCCCAACGCACGCGCCGACGGGATCGACCTTGCCGTCTCGCGAGTGGACGGCCATCTTGGTGCGGAATCCCGGTTCACGGGCGATCGCCTTGATCTCGATGGTGCCGTCGGCGATTTCGGACACTTCGAGTTGGAAGAGCTTGACGACGAACTGCGGGTCCGAACGGGACAGGATGATCTCGGGGCCATGAATGCCGTTCTCGACGGCTTTGACGTAGCAGCGCAATCGCTCGCCCACCTGGTACTCCTCCGTCGGCACCCGTTCCCGGTTGGGCAAGAGCGCTTCATAACGGCCCAGATCGATTGTGACATCCGACCGGTCGAAGCGCCGAACCACCCCGCTGACGATATCGCCCGCGCGGTCTTTGAACTCGGCGAAAATCAAGGCCTTCTCCGCCTTCCGGAGCTGCGTCATCAAGGCCTGTTTCGCATACTGCGTCGCGATGCGTCCGAATCCGGCCGGAGTGACTTCCAACTCGATCTCGTCCCCAATCTGCGCGTCGGGATTCACGCGCCGCGCGTCGAAAACGGAAATCTGGTCATGTTTGGACAGAACCTTCTCGGCAACAATCAGTTTGGCCCACGCCTTGATATCGCCCGACTTCGAGTCGATTGTGCACCGGAGATCTCGAGCCGGGCCGATGGCTTTCTTCGCAGCCGAGACCAGAGCCTCCTGGACAGCAGCGAGCAGGGTATCCTTTGTGATACCCTTTTCGCGCTCCCAGAAGTCCAGGACTGCTATTAACTCGTTGTTCATACGCCCTTCCCCGCACAGGGAACAAAAAAGTCGGCAGAACTTGGTCTCCGACTTCGCGTGCTGGCCCAGCCAGCCTCTGACTCAATTTCAATGAAAGCCTAATCCGCATCGCCGAAGCGTCAAGCCCGGATTTGCCGGAATTGCCCGAACTCCCGCGCCTCGCGCCGACACACCGGCTCGATCCCCGCAACCGCACGTCAGGCAGCATCTTACGCGGCGCACCCGCGCGCGGTCGAGGATTTGGCAATCGACAACACAGAATTCTCCTTTCCTGGCTCGATTGGATGCGGCAGACTCCGCCCATGACATACGCTCTTGTCCGGTCTGCATTCCCCTTGGCCGCAGCGCTGGTTCTCGGGTCGAACGTCTTGGCCGCGGACTACCTGATCCGCGACGGCGACCGGGTGGTTTTTCTCGGTGACAGCATCACCGAACAGCGCCTTTACACGACCTACATCGAGGCCTACACCCTGACTCGATACCCCCAATGGAACGTCACCTTCCGCAATGTGGGCTGGGGCGGAGACACCTCCTGGCTGCGACAGCGGGCGCATCCGGACGAGAAGGCGCTTTTTGCCGCAGAGCCCGATGAGCAGCAGTCGATGGTCAACGATGCCGTCAAGCGCGGGCTCGAACGCGACGTGCTGCCTCTGCAACCCACAGTTGTCACCATCAAGTTCGGCATGAACGATCACTCGTATCAGCCCTTTCGTGAAGACATCTTCCGGGCCTACGTGCGCAGCCAGGAACGACTCGCCCGCGTCTTGCAGGAGGCCGGCGCGCGTGTCGCCCTCCTGACACCCCAGCCGATCGAGGATAAGCGCCCCGATCCCGACAAGGATGCGCGCAACCTCTCGCTGCGCAAGTTTTCGGATGGACTCGAAGACGTGGCGGGTAAGACGGGGGCCATGTTCGTCGACCAGTTCGATCCGTACCTCGGCTTGATGATGCGGGAGCGGGCTGCGGATGCGGCGGCGTTCATCGGCGGGGGCGACGCGGTACACCCGGGGCCGGCCGGCCACACGCTGATGGCTTGGGCGGTGCTCAAAGGCCTCGGCGCGGGCGCTTTGGTCTCCCGACTCGACATTGACGGCGGGGCCCCAAAGGTCACGAGCGCCGAGCGCTGCAAGGCGGACAACCTCAAGATCTCGGATGGCACGCTGAGTTTCGATCGTTTGGACGAGGCGTTGCCCATGCCCATCGATCCGCGGGCCAAGGCCGCCCTGCAACTGGCGCCGGTCCTGGACGAACTGAGCCGGCACGAATTGCGCGTGACGGGGCTGACGGCCGAGGCGTATGAGGTCAAGATCGACGGCGAGGTCGTGGGCACGGTGAGCCGCGAGACGCTCGCCAAAGGCTGGAACCTCCCCGATGAAGCGGGCCCGATCACCCGACAGTCCCGAAGCGTTCTGGACCTCGTCTTCAAGAAGAACGACGTGTTCTTCAGGCGCTGGCGTGAAGTGCAGTTGATGTCCCTTCCCAACTGGGCGCGCAACCCGGTCTCCGAGGCGGGGCGCAGGGCCGAGATTGCAGGCCTCGATCGACAGATTGCCGAGTTCGAGCAACAGATTGCGATGGCGTGCCAGCCGCAGTCGCACCAGTTCGTCTTGACTCCGGCGGGACGCTGATCTCTCAACGCCGAATAGCGGCGCCGTCTGACGACGGCGGCTAGGGATGGGTCCGCGCCCTCTCGCTCGCTTTCGGGCGTTTCTTTTCGTCCAGGCCCGTGCCAGACTCGGGCCTGTATGAGCCTTTGCGCCTCGATCGCTCGCGCCATTCTGCTCGTTCTCTATGTCACGCTTTTCCTGCGCGTCAATGCCGCCGGCACGCCCGCGCGGCCGAGCATCGTGTGCATTCTGGCCGACGACATGGGCTACGGCGATGTCTCGCGGTTGAATCCAAAGGGGCGGATTCCGACGCCCAACATCGATCGGCTGGCGCGGGAGGGCCTGACCTTCACCGATGCGCATAGCGGGTCGTCGGTCTGTACACCCACGCGCTATGGCCTGCTGACTGGCCGCTATGCCTGGCGATCGCGGCTCAAGAGCGGCGTGCTCGGTGGACTGAGCCCGCGTCTGATCGAGCCGGGCCGCATGACTGTCGCCTCGCTCCTGCGCGCTCAGGGATATCACACGGCGTGCATCGGCAAGTGGCATCTGGGCATGGACTGGGTGGTGCCGGAGGGCAAGCAGATCAGCGAATTGAGCATCGAAACACCCGCGCAGGTATGGAACGTCGACTTCTCGAAACCGATCCGCAACGGGCCCAAGGCCGTCGGATTCGACTCCTTCTTCGGCATCAGCGCGTCGCTCGATATGGTGCCCTACACCTACATCGAGGATGACCGCGTGACCCGTGTGCCGGATCGGGACGGCGATTTCCCCTGGTTCCACGGGCGTCCGCGCCGCACCCGGCGCGGGCCGGTCGCGGACGGATTCGACGCGTGCGGTGTGTTGGGTGAATTCACGCGGCGCGCTGTCCAGCATCTTGAAGAGCGGGCCGCGGCCGCGAATCGCGACCAGCCGTTCTTTCTCTATCTGGCGCTGGCCTCTCCTCATACGCCCATTCTGCCGGACCCGGACTGGCAGGGGCGGAGCGGACTCAACGCCTACGCCGATTTTGTCATGGAGACGGACGCCAGCGTGGGGCGTGTGCTCGATGCCCTCGACGCCCACGGCCTGACCGGGCACACGGTTGTCCTGTTCGCCGCCGACAACGGGTGTTCGCCCGAAGCCGACCTGCCGCAACTCGCCGCCGCCGGGCACCATCCGAGCGGCCCCTTCCGCGGACACAAGGCCGATCTGTTCGAAGGCGGCCATCGCGTTCCCTGCCTTGTCCGATGGCCGGGTCGGATCGCCGCGGGCGGCGAGTATACGCATCCGGTCTTCCTTGGCGATTTGCTGGCCACGTGGTCCGACCTGCTCGGGGTCAGGCTGCCGTCCGACGCCGGTGAAGACAGTGTCAGCCTGCTGCCCGTGTGGTTGGGGGAGATGCGCGAGCCGGTGCGGGACACCCTGGTCCATCACTCCGTCAACGGTTCGTTCGCGATTCGCCAGGGACATTGGAAGTTGCTGCTGTGCCCCGACTCTGGAGGCTGGAGCGCGCCGCGTCCGGGCAGCGCGGAAGCGGCCGCGCTGCCGCCCGTCCAACTCTACGACCTCGAGAACGACCCGGGCGAACAGCACAATCTGTCCGCCGAGCATCCGGATCGGGTCAGGGACCTCATCGCCCGGCTCGACAGGCTGGTCCGGGACGGGCGCAGCACGCCGGGTGCGCCGCAGACGAACAACGGGGCTGTTGACATGTGGCGGGGGCGCCCGGCCTTCGAGCCGGGGCGCGGCACGGCGTCCGACTTGGCAGGCAAACCCAACATCGTGTTCATTCTCGCTGACGATCTGGGTTGGACGGACACCGGGGTGTATGGGAGCGCGTATTACGAGACGCCGCACATCGATCGGCTTGCCGCCCAGGGACTGCGCCTCATGCAGTACCATAACGCGCCGAATTGCCAGCCCACCCGCGCCGCGCTGATGACGGGTCAGTACAGTCCCCGCACGGGGGTCTATACCGTCGGGAGCATCGACCGGTTCAACTGGCGGTCGCGTCCGCTGCGTCCGGTGGACAACGTCGAGCGGTTGCCACTGGATCGGATGACCGTGGCTCAAGCCCTCAAGGCCGCCGGCTACGCGACCGGCCTGTTCGGCAAGTGGCACCTGGGCCAACAGGGCGAGTGTCATCCGGGCAAGCGCGGATTCGACGAAGCCATTGTCAGCATGGGCGCTCACTTTGACTTCAATACGCAACCGCCCGTCGAGGTGCCGCCCGGCGCCTACCTGGCTGACTGGCTGACTGACAAGGCAACCGATTTCATCCGCCGTCATCGGGGCGGTCCGTTCTTCCTCTATCTGCCGCATTTCGCCGTTCATTCTCCGCACCATGCCAAGCCCGAGTTGGTTGCCCGGTTCAAGGACAAGCCGGGCGCAGGCGGCCATCGCAACCCGACGTACGCCGCAATGATCGCGAGTGTGGACCAGAGCGTGGGGCGCGTGATGCAAACGCTCGAGGAACTGAACCTCGATGGCAACACCGTCCTGATCTTCTCGAGCGACAACGGCGGCGTGGGCGGCTATGTCCGCGAGGGCCTCGAACAGGCCGGGGATGTGACGGACAACGCGCCGTTGCGCAGCGGCAAGGGGAGCCTCTACGAGGGCGGGACGCGCGATCCGTTCATCGTACGATGGCCCGGTGTCACGCCTGCCGGGAGCCGATGCGACGTGCCGGCCATCCATGTGGACGTATTCCCGACCTTGCTCGAAATTGCCGGGGCCAAGCCGCCCGCGGGGCAGGTCTTGGACGGAGAGAGCTTGGTCCCGCTGTTTCGGAACCCGACCGCAAGCCTCAAGCGCGACGCCATCTATCAGCATTTCCCCGGCTATTTGGGGTCGGGTGGCGGGACGTGGCGCACGACGCCTGTGGGGACCATCCAGAGCGGCGACTGGAAGCTGTTCGAGTTCTTCGAGGACGGTCGGCTCGAACTCTACGATTTGCGCAACGATCCGGGCGAGTCCAGAAACCTGGCGCGCGAACAGCCGGACCGGGCGCGGGAAATGCACGCCCGGCTGAAGGCCTGGCGGGAGGCGATCGGCGCGTCGATGCCCACACCCCGATCCGCCGGGCGGTAATCTGTTGCCATCGAAATCGGAAAGCCCGCCCCGTGGGCCAGGTCTGCGCTACCGATGAACCTTGCCTGCCGGAGGGGCGAGCTCCGCGAGGCCCTGGCTTTCGCCATGATCACATCGTCATCAACGACATCGTGCGGATGAGAGCGGTGAAATAGTCCGGCAGACAGGGCCCGTAAAACGACATCGTTCGCGGTTCGTAACCGCCCATGTGGTAGTACCGTGCCGGGATCACGTAGCCGATATAATCCCCATTGAAGCTGGTGACGACGGCGTCCGCGCCGCGCGCGCGCATAAAATCCTTGATCTCGAGGGCCAGTTCACCGCTGAAGTCGCATGGGGTCGATATCCAGACCGTCGGGCCCAAACGGAAGACCTGCAGGTAGGTGAGCGATTCGACTGGCAGGAGGCGCCGGGCAAACACCGGCCGGAGACGCCAGTCGTCCGCCAGCCGCACATGCAGCTCGGGCAGATCGACATCGCATCCCAATACGCCCAACGCGACCGTGTTCGTGAGCGTGACGCGTCCCAGTTCATCGAGCACACGCTCTGCCAGGGCCCGACCCATGTTTTCCGCACCCGCGAACCCGCCACCGCCCGCGCGCGGACTGTGACTGCCAACTCCACCCGCCAGGAACAGGGCCATTCCCTTTGTGGCCGACTCGATCGCGCGCTGCCAATACCCGGGGTAATCGCCGCTGAAGTCCATGTTGCCTCCCGAGAGCACGGTGGCGTGGGCTGCGTAGCTCCCCAGGACCGCGCTGGAACCTCCTGCCTGTTGAAACACGGCGAAGCTCAATTCGGGGTCCACCTCCCCCTGGGTGCCAACCAACCGGTTGCGGACGAATTCCGGCGCCTCGATCCGCCCTTGTCCGACCTCCGCAGGCCGCAGATTCGACACCGCCGCACGAACCGCCGCCGCCATCTGCCCCGCCATCCAAATCCGCACTCCGGGCTGATACGGCCCGGCAAAGGCTTCCGCCACCGCGCCTTCGCCCCATCCGCCCAGGCTTGCGTGCGTGTGGGTCGCGCCGAAATAGACCTGTTCCCGCGACAGGCCTGGTTCTTTGCCGAGTAATCGCATCGCCTCCTGGCTGACCTCGCGCGGAATGATCAACGCGTCTGCGCCCACCCAGACGGCGGTGCGTCCCCCGACGCGCGCGGCGATGGCCTTCACCCACAAGCCATCGTGGACTCCGGTGGCGGTGCGTCCGCGTCGGACCCCGTAGCCGGCCAGGGGCAGCGACGCAAACCGGCCGCGGACAGGGTCGTCGGTGTCGGCGTCGAGCGTGGGGGTCAGCAGCGCCTTGCCAAAACCGGCTTCGAGTGCGCCCCGCGCCACCCGTGTCCGGTTGGTCGAGGCGCGCAGGCGCTCGACTGTGCGGGCGTGATAATCGGCTCGAATGTAGGGCTGGTCATCCAGTCCCTCGAAACCGGTGACCAGAGCGCCCACGACAACGCCGAGCAAAGCGGCCAGGGCAGTCCCGGTAATGCGGGCCAGTCTTCTCATGAATCCGACGCCATCAAATCGCGGGATCATCCGGAAGTAAACAACAACGCAATGAGGTCGCATCTGAATCAGCGCCAATTCATGAAGTCTAGCAGCCCGTCGGACTTCGTGGCGATCTACCACCACGCCATCTCTGGCCTG
>DAOOQY010000194.1:4750-7339 GCA_035389025.1 Verrucomicrobiota bacterium | reverse complement strand
CCGCTCACCACCGAGCGCCTGCGCGCTCAACTGGGGCGTCTGGGCGGCACGGCTTTCCGACTCGACGCGATCGACAATCGCCTCGCCCCCGATCTGATCCTGCCGCTCGCCGAGTTGAATCGGCTCCGGCGCGAGGCGATTGCGCGGCTGGAAACCGAGCGGGGCCGCCCCCCGCGGTGGAGTCTCGAAGCGGAAGAATCCGCCGCTTGCCATCAGGTTGGTAGCTGCGGACGTGAGTCCGCTCCACCTTGCTCCCTCAAAGGCGGGAATCAGGGCCGACTCACCCCGCGATGTGGGACGGCTGCAACGCGGTTCGTGGTCCCCGCGCGCATCCAGCCGTCGGACGCCAACGCGCTCCGTGACCGTCGGAGCGGGGACGGCTCGTCCCCCGGAGCCACGGCCGAGGCGCCCCCGTCCCTCGACTCGGGCGCGATCGGGGCAGGGCGGGTTCGCAATGCGGACGAGGGGGAATCCGTGAAGTCCGTGTCCCCTGTGCGTTCGTCTGATCTCATTGTCCTGGCCCGCACCATCGAGCAACTCGATGCCGCGCTGGGGGCTGGCGTGGGGACGGTTTACTGCGAATTCGAGCGCCTTGGGCAGTATCGCGACGCGGTGTCGCGGGTTCGGTCGGGGCGGACTCCGGGTTGCGCGCCGCGGATTTACGCCGTGCCGCCGCGCATCACGAAGCCCGGGGAAGAGTGGATGCTCAAGCTGGTTGGGGGATGCGGCGCGGACGGTTATCTGGTTCGGAATTACGATCAGATCGAGTTCTTCGCGCGGGAGCGCTGTGTGGGCGATTACTCGCTCAACGTGGCCAATCCCCTGAGCGCGCGCTTCCTGAGGGAACGGTTTGGACTCGAGCGGCTGACGGTCTCGTACGATCTGAACAACCGTCAGATCGAGGCGCTGCTCGAAGCCGCGCCGCCCGACTGGTTCGAGATCAACGTGCACCAGCGGATGCCGATGTTTCACATGGAGCATTGCGTCTTCTGCGCGTTTCTCACATCGGGCACGGACCACACGGACTGCGGACGCCCGTGCGATCGGCGGATCGTCGCGCTGCGCGATCGTGTGGGGGCCGAGCACCCGGTGAGAGCGGACGCGGGATGCCGGAACACGGTGTTCAACGCGCGGGCACAGACGGGCGCGGAGTATGTGGCGCGGTTCCAGGCCCTGGGCGCGCGTCGCTTTCGCATCGAGTTTCTCGACGACAGTGCGCAGGTTGTCACGCGCACGATCGGGATGTATCGCCGGCTCTTGGCTGGGGAGATCAGCGGGGCGGCCCTTGTGCGCGAACTCAGGTTGCAGCACCAACTCGGTGTCACCCGAGGTTCGCTCGACAAGGGGGAACGTCCGACGACCGTGCTGTGAGGGTCAGCCCGGATGTTTCATAGAGCTTCGCGGAGTCTCCCATCCGGACTCTGCTTCGTAGTTCAGGTAAGGCCTGAGCCAGCGCTCGCACTCCCGCAGTTCAATCTGTTTGCGCCGGGCCAGATCGGCCACCTGATCGCGTTCGAGCTTGCCTACGCCGAAGTACTTCGCCTCCGGGTGGGCAAAGTAGAGGCCGCTGACGCTCGATCCGGGCCACATGGCGAAGCTCTCCGTGAGGCGGATGCCCGTCAGACTCTCGGCGCGCAGCACGTCCCAGAGCGTTTGCTTCTCCGTGTGGTCCGGGCATGCAGGGTAACCGGCGGCGGGGCGGATTCCGCGGTAAGCCTCGGCGATGAGTTGCTCGGGCGTGAACTCTTCGTCACGGCCATATTGCCATTCGCGCCGGACGCGGGCATGCAAGGCCTCGGCGAAGGCTTCGGCGAGCCGATCGGCCAGCGCCTCCGCCAGAATTGCGCTGTAATCGTCGTGATCGGCCTTAAACCGCTCGACCAACGCATTCAGACCGTGGCCGGCGGTCACCGCGAAGGCCCCCAGGTGATCCGGACCGCCTGACGGTGAGGACGCCGTGGCGGGCGCGATGAAGTCGGCAAGGCACTTGTTGGGCGATCCGTCCTCCTTGACCATCTGTTGGCGGAGGAAATGGAATGTCGCCCGCCGCTGCGTGCGGGCCGGGTCGACGAAAACCTGCACGTCGTCGCCCGCGCGCGCGGCCGGGAAGAAGCCGTAGACGCCGCGCGCTTCGAGCAGGCGTTCGGAAACGATCCGTTCGAGCATTCTCTGGCCGTCCTCGAACACCTGGCGCGCCTGTTCGCCGTGCCGGGGGTGATCGAGGATCGCGGGGAAGCGTCCCCGCAACTCCCAGGCGTGGAAAAAGGGGGACCAGTCGATGTAGGGCACCAGGTCCGCGAGTGCGATCGCGCAATGATCGACCGTCGGCGCGGCGTCCCGGTCTGAGCACGGCGCGCGATCGGCGAGCGTGGAAGGGGGCTGGGTGCCGATGGTGCGGATTCCGATGAACTCGGGTTGCGGGATGTCGTCGTACTGCAACCGGGGGGCGCGGGCGCGCGCCTCCTCGATGGTGAGAAGCCGCGGACGGGCGCTCCGGTGTTGGGCGCGCAGCCGTTCGTATTCGTTGCAGACTTGCTCGACAAATGCGGCCTTCTGGTCCGGTCGCAGGAGGTGGCTGACCACCGGCAC